>JANNDF010001029.1:0-9688 GCA_031387445.1 Planctomycetia bacterium | reverse complement strand
GGAGGCCGAAGGCGGCGCGGTCGAGGGTCAGCCGCACGGAGCCGGTCGGCGAGTCGCCGATGAACGCCGCCCGCCGGTACGACACCGCGCACACCGGTCGCAGGCCGAGGCCGGCGACGTCGGACGCGAACCAACTGACCGGCCAGCGGGTGAGCGGCTGAGCCAGGTCGGCCATCGGCATGGTGCCGCGGCACTTCCACACCCGCCCGTCGGATTTCGACTTCTTCTCCAGGTGGACGGTCGGCTCGGTGCCGTACCGACGGGCGCGGTACTTGTGCACGTCGAACCCCGGCGTGCGGCGGAACACGTCGAACGCCGGGGTGTCGAGGTAGGTGCTGGTGATCAGGTAGCCGTGAACGGGGTCGCTGTGCGGGTCGTGCGTCAGGTGCACGGCGGCCCACGCCTGCAACTCGTCAGCCACCGCCGGGGCGACGGCGAACTTCATCTCGAACGCCGGGCGGGTGCCGTCGGGGGTGGCGGAAAGAGACGGGGACAGCCAGGCCGGGCGCACACTCATGTCGTCGGGATCCTGCATCATGTTGGGCGATAGGACGATTCGTTACAGGGAAAGTAACACGCGAGCGGGAGATGCCGCCACCCCGTCTGCTGTAGCCGGCCTCTGTGAGGCCGGTCGAAACCGGGGTCACAAGACCCCGGCTACAGGGTCGGCACCTACCGCCCCGGCCCGAACCCGCCGGGCGTGGGGATCAGCTTCTGAAGCCCGTCGGCCAGCTTCTTCTGATCGAGAGAACCGGACTTGTCGGCGTCCCACTCGGCGAACAGTTTCTTCATCCCGCTGTTGAACTCCTCCTCGCTCACCTTGCCGTCCTTGTTCGTGTCGAGGCGTTCGACGAGCGGGCGGGCCAGTTGGTTCCCCGGCCCGAACCCGCCGCCACCCGGCCCGCCCGGACCACCACCCGGCGGGCCGAACCCGAACGCCTGTGGGGTGAACCCCTTGCTCTTGCCGGCCAGTTGCGCGGCGATGGACTCGGCCCGCTTCTCCACGAACGTGCTCAGTTCGGGCGGCGGGGCGCCGAACCCGAACCCGCCGCCGGCGAACTCCCGTCGGGCGGTCACCGCCTTCGCGTCCTTGTCCATTTCCGGCTTCGTCACCGCTTCCATCGCCTTCAGCGACTTCAGCACGGCGTCCTTGTTGAACGCCTTACCGCAGACGTCTTGCAGCACGGCCGCGTATTTCTCACTCACCCCCGGCACGGCGAACAGCCGCTCGGCCAGCTTGCAACTCGCGTACGGCTTGGCCAGGCTCAGGGTCATCTTCTCGTCGTTCGAGCCGAAGGCGGGGAAGTTGGCCAGCGCGCGGTCCACGTCCCACGGGATGAAGTGGAACTTGTTCGTCTCCGGGTGCAGGTACAGGTCGAAGTTGTGCCCGAGGGTGAAGAAGCTGTCCATGTTCACCACCACCGCGGAGGCCGCCATGAACCGCAAGAAGGAGTCCACGTCCAGGTAGTCGCCGATCTCCTTGGCGAAGGCCTTGTCGTCGGCCCGGTTGAGCAGTTTGGTGAACCCGATCACCCGCTTCTGCTCGGCCTCGGTGGCGTCCCGCTTCGGCTGGTAGTTGGCCGGGTACTTGCTCCAGTCGTCGCCCAGGTAGTCCAGCCCCTGCTGCATCCGCTCCGGCTTGAGCAGCAGGCCGCCGTCGGCCTTGAAGTGCTCCTTCAGGAACGGCTTATCGACGTTCTGCACCAGCGTGTACAGGCCGAGCCGCTCGTTCTCGATCTTCCCACCGGTCACGGTCAGCGTCACCACCGCCAGCGCCGTCTTCGGGGCGGGCACGCCGGCCTCGCGGTAGATCTGGTACGTCAGCGTCTCACGGCACTTGCTCGGGTCGGCCACCCCGCAGTGCAGGTTGAGCGTCTTCAGCCCGTGGAACTTGTCCTTCCCGTCGAACTTGTCGAGGTCGATCTTGAGCGACTTCTTCAGCTTGCCGTTCGTCTCCAGCATGGTGCCGTTGCCCTTGTACCGGATGCCCACGTGGTCGAACGTCTTGCCGTCGGCAGTCACGCTCCCCTTCGCCCACGGCTGCTCGACGCCGAACATGTTCATGTGGACCTCTCGCCCGTCCGTCCGCGGCTTCGGTTGGGCGGGCGGTTGGCCGAACGCGAACCCGCCCCCGCCCGGCGGCGGCTGCATGGCGTCGTACTCGGCCTTCGACAGGGTGACGTGAAACTCCCACACTTTCAGTGGGTCGAAGACGATCGTCGGCTTCGGGTCGGCGGCGAAGGCGGGCAGGGCGAACAGCAGACCGAGAAGGGAATGGAGTGTCCGTCGCATCGAAACCACCCGGCGGGAAATGTGTGGGAATGATGAAGTTGTACCCCCCCTGCGTCCGTCGCGCACCCTTCGTTACAAGGAATGAGAGCGATTTCACCCGTTGCGAGGGGAGGGGGGTGAAGTGGTGAGACTGAGACTGACGGGACGATCTGTCGAGTGTGCGTGGAGAGGCGACAAAAGTGCTTCGGGTCGCCGGGCCTGAGTGGGCGGAAAAGACGCGGGGCGACAGACATCACGTCTGTCGCCCCGGCGGGTGTCGCGGGATTCATTCGCCGGCGGTCGCGCCCAGCAGGACGGCGGCGGTGTCGGTGGCGGCGGTGCGGGTGGCCAGTTCGCCGGCGGCGGCGCGGGCGGTCACGTCTTGCACCACGTCGGCTCGCACGTCCGGCACCTGTCGCACCAATTCGAGCAACTTGCTCAGGTCGGCGGTCGGGCTGAACGTGGTCGTCGCCTGGGCGGCGTCGCCCTCCCGCACGGACACCTTGCCGGCGGTCACCTTCGACCCGCCTTCAAGTGGAGCGGGCAACGGCGTCGGGGTGCTCACGTTCGTCGGTTCGATCCGCATCGGCACACCTGCTTCTGGGTCACGGCGGGATATTCATCCACCGTCGTAGAGAGTGATCGACGGTCTTCGCCGAAGTTTGCCCTTTTCCCCTTCCGCTGGCAACACTTCCCTTCCGGCTTCGATTATGCCACTGCCTGAAGCGCCGGATTTCCGGTGCCAGATTGCCGTAAACCCATGACTGAGAAATCTTTTCGTCGTCCGACGCTGGTGAAAAAGCTCGCCCTGGTGCTCGCCCTGGTGGCGTGCGTCGGGGTCGGGTTCGGCGCCGCCTTTGGGGTCAAACTGGCGTTCTTTTCCCCCCAACCGGTTGAGGAAGAGCACGCCGACGCGGACGACCACGCCGAACCGCCGGACTTCCAGCGGCTGAACGTGGCCGTGCGGAGCGGCAACTACACCGCCGGGTTGAAGATCGCCCGCCATTTGACGCACGACGCCGAACACGGTCCCGCCGACCCGCAGGTGCAGTACTGCCTCGCCCTCTGTCTGGAAGGGCTGGAGCGGTGGGATGACGCCCTGGAAGCATACAAGGAACTGGGTGGCGGCGACGCGCCGGCGGGGCGGAAAGCGGTGGCCGCGTGCGGGGAAGTGCGGTGCCACCTGGCCGAAGGGCACACGGCCGAGGCGACTGGGGCACTGGTACGAGCCGAGCGGGTGTCGGGTGTGCCGGGGTTGTCCACCGAACTGACGTACCTCCGCGGGCGGCTGGCGCTGCACGCGCTGCCGAAGTGGAAGGCGGGGCCATTCGCCCCGGAACGGCCGATGGGTGCGGAGCCGAGACTGCCGCCGGCCGACTACGCCGATTGGCTGCAATTGCCCACCTCGGCCGCGTCCGAAGCCGTTGCCCTTCCGACCACATCGGCGGGCAACCCGACCGCGACGGCCCTGACCGCGTTCAGCGCCGTGCTGGCCGCCGACCCGCCGCACCCGGACGATTCCGCCGTGCGGCTGGCGGTTGCGAACCTGCGTTTCCAGGCGGGCGAACTGGACGACGCCGCCCGCGAGTACAAGCGGGTCCGCGACGCGCACCCGCCCAAGCCTCTGCTGGTGGCCGCCGCCTACAACCTCGGCCTGATTCGCCACCGCCGCGGCGAGTGGGCACTCGCCCGCCAGTTGTTCACCGATGCGGCCGACCTGGGTGTACACACGCCGGCCGCGGCGGTCGCGTGGTGGTGGGTCGGTCGTACCGAACTGGACGCGGGGAACGAGGACGCCTGCCGGGCGGCGTGGGACCGCGCCGACCTGTCCGACGACCGCGAGATGACCTCGGCCGTGCAGCTCGGGCGGGTGTTCTTGATGCTCCTCGACGGGCAGGAGGAGCGGGCGAACAAGGTGTTTCACGGCCAGCGGCCGGCGAACATCGACCCGATGCCGGCGGTGGGCGAGGCGTTCCACCGGCACTTCCGCCTGACGGACCACCCGACCCAGTTGAAGCGAGAGGAACTGGCCGCCGCCGTGCGACACGCCGACTACGGGCTGCCGTTCGGCCCGGCCGGTCGGCTGGTGTTCGGCGGCTGGCTGGGCGACGCCGGCGAAGGGAAGGAGATGCTGACCTCGCTCGACGCGGCCGCCGAGACCACCCGCGGCAAGTGGGCGGTGCGGCTGGCCCTGGCGAGTGGCGACCACCTGTACTCCCGCGGCGAGGTGCCCGCCGCCCGCGGGCGGTACACGGCGGTGGCCGCCGCTGACGGCGGCGAGTTCGGAGACCGCGCGCGGGTGCGGCTGGCCGAGATCGCCCTGGCCGACGGGAAGGCGGACGAGTGCGTGCGGTTCTGCCGCCAGGTGCTCGCCCGTGACCACGAAGACCGCGACGCCGTGCTACGGTTGCTCGGCCGCGGGTATGAGCGGATGAACCGACCCCGCGCCGCCGCCGAGTGCTTCGCCGGCCGGCTGCCCACGCAGTAACCCGCACGACAGACCACTCGAGATTGGGCACCATGATCGGCACCCCGCTCCCCGACGCCAACGGCACCGCCGTCATCGACCTGGACCCGGCTCAGATGGAGTCCCGGGCGGTGCGGCTGTTGGGCGTCTTGTTGGACCAGTCGGTCGTTCTGGCCGAGGAGTGGGAGGAGTTGCCGGCCCTGCACAAGGCCGAGGTGTGCGAGTGCATCACGCAGGAAGATCTGGTGGAGAAGTTGCTGCGGTTCAAGCTGCTGACCGCCTATCAGGCCAAACTGGTGAAGAGCGGGCGGCACGGGGAAACGCTGCTCGGCGCGTACCGCCTGCTGGAGGTCCTCGGCCGCGGCGGGATGGGGCTGGTGTACCTGGGCGAGCACATCCACCTGCGGCGGCGGGTGGCCATCAAGGTGACGGCGCACGCGCGGGAGAAGAACCCGCGGCTGGCCTACCGCTTCTACGCCGAGGCCCGCAGCGTGGCCCGGCTGAAGCACCCGAACATCGTCGCCTGCCTGGACGCCGGTCGGCACATCGCCGGCGGGCAGCACGCCGACGACGGCACCGACTTCTTCGTCATGGAGTACGTGCAGGGGCACGACCTGGACACGCAGGTGCGGACGCACGGGCCGTTGTCCGTCGGCCGCGCGGCCGAGGTGTTCCGCCAGATCGCCGACGCCCTGGCCGAAGCGCACGAGCACGGCCTCGTCCACCGCGACCTGAAGCCGAGCAACGTCATCGTCACCCCGGACTGGAAGGCCAAGCTGCTCGACTTCGGCCTGGCCCTGCACCCGCGGCACGCGCTCACAGAGCCGGGCACCCTGCTCGGCACCGTCGGGTACATGGCCCCGGAGCAGGCCCGCGACCCGCACCTGGTGGACGGCCGCGCCGACCTGTTCTCGCTCGGCGCCACCATGTACTGGGCGCTCACCGCCCGCGAGCCGTACCCGGAGAGCGGCAACCCGCTGTCCGACCTGACCCGCCGGCTGAACTCGCCCCCGCCGGACGTGCGGCTGGCCCGCCCCGAACTGCCCGCCGACCTGGCCGACATCGTCAACCAGCTCATGCAGATCGACCCGGACAGGCGGTTCCCGTCGGCCGCCGCCGTGTCCACCGCCCTGGAGCCGTTCACCCGCCTGTCGCCCAGCCACACGCGGAGCAGTGACGGGGCGATCGACCGCACCCGCGTGCTGGTGGTGGACTCCGACCCCATGTCCCGCGGCATGCTCAGCTCCCTGCTCGGCGACGACTTCGACGTGGCCGAAGCCGCCCACGTGCCGGACGCCCGCCAGTTCCTGGAGAAGTACACGTTCGACCTGATCGTACTCGACGCCAGCCCGGAGCGGGGCAGCGCCCGTGAGCTCATCACCCTCGCCCGGCGGATGACCAGCGAACAGCCGACGATGATCCTGGTGGTGAGCGGCACGGTGCCGGTGGCCGCTCTCAGCGGGCTGGTGTCGATCGGGGCGGACGACTTCATGACGAAGCCGTTCACGCCGGTCGAACTGCGGTCCCGCATCCGCGTGCTGCTCGGCCGCCGCGAGACGCTGCACGGGCAGCGGGGCGTGCTGACGATGGAGACCATGCGGTTCGCCCTGGACGGCATCCACCGCCAGCCGATGCCCACCGCCCCCGGCGGGCTGGCCCTGCCGGCCATGACCGCCAGCCCGTGGGACCTGATGACGGTCACGCTGTCGCGGGTGATGGTGGAGGCCGGGTACATGTCGCCGGGGTTCCGCTCGCGGGTCGCCCGGTACGTGCGGTGCATCGCACAGATGGTGGAGGGGAGCGGCGAATACCTGCGGCTGAAAGACCCGACGTACATCACCATGCTGGCGGCCAGCAGCAGCCTGTACGACGTCGGCCTGCTGGTGCTGCCGGGTGGGCTGACGCTCAAGCCGGGCAAGCTGGACGAGGACGAGCGGCAGGTGATGGAGACGCACCCGAACTCCGGGGCGGAGATCATCGGCGGGCTGGCGGACAAGTTCCCGAGCGAGAGCGGGTGCGTCGGGCTGGCGACCGAGCTGATCAAGGGGCACCACGAGCGGTGGGACGGCAACGGCTACCCCGAACGGCTGGTCGGGGCCGACATCCCGCTGTCCGCACGGGTGGTGTCGATCGCGTCCACCTACGAGAGCCTGCGGAGTCGCCGCCCGTACCGCCCGGCCCTGACGCACACCCGCTCCGTGCGGACGCTCACACACGAGTGCCCCGGCCGCTTCGACCCGGCCTTGCTCACCGCCTTTCTCGCCGCCGCCGGCCGCATCGAACAGATCTTCAACGAGTACCCGGTGTAAGTGTTCTGCGGGGTCGGACACCGATGACGCCAGTGGCCGCTGAGTCCACTGGCCATTCGCACTTCTCGGTCGCACCATTCCATCATTCGCGTCCGTCACGCCACCCGTCCGCTGTTGACCCTCATTGGGGTCGGCAGATGGGTGGTGTCGCCTCGCCGCTCACCCAGGTTGCCACCAAATGGTTGACGAACCGTCCGACGGCATCCCGCTGCGGCAACACTTCCTGTTCCTGTTCGCCGCCGCCGCACTGCTCGCCGGCGCCCTCATGCCGGTCGGACTGATACTGGCACCTGCGGCGAAGGGAGAGGGCATCCCGTGGGTCGCTCTCCTTTGTCTGGCCGTCGCTCTGGGAGTCTCGTGGGTCGTCGTGTTCGGGTTGCGGAAGGTCGTCGAGGAGTCGGACGGGCCGGTGACGGACCCGCTGGTCCGAGTCGCCACCTGCGGCCACGCCTTCGCCGTCATGCTGCTGGCGGGAGTGCTGGCGGTGCAGATGCTCGGGCGGGTTGGCACCACTGAGACTGGCGACCTTCCCGACCTCGGATGGGGTAGCAAGATCGGGCTACTCGTCGGCGTGCTCGTGCTGTTCGCCGCCCGCATCCACTCCCTGCCCCACGTTTACGACAGCCCGATTCTGCTCTACCTGGGGGTGGTGGCGGGGTGGGCGTGCGAGCGGTTCGGCTGGGCGGAGGCGACGCTCGCGGTGAGCGTGTTCGTGCTGATCGGGTGCGTGTTCCACTTCCTGCGGCTGTTCAACTTCGCCGGGGGCGTTGTCGCCATCGCCCTCGCCGTACTCTCCGGGCCGTGCATTGCCGCGTACCTGCTGCTCTCTTCCGGTCGGCCGTTCGACTTCCACGAACTGTACTGGGCGTGCCTGTTCGCCTACGCGGTGGTCGGCTTGGTCGGCGGGGCGGTCGGCTTCCCGGCGTTCTTCGCCGCCCGACTGTGGCAATACGGCGAGTGCGTCGGTGTGGCCGCCCGTGTGATCGCGGGGGCGATTCTGGCGGGTACGGCGGTGGCGGTGCTGTACGCCGTGTTCATGGCCGGCAGCCTGTTCACAGTCGCGGACGCGGCGAAGGAAACGCCCGTCGCCGCTTTCACACGCTTCGAGCAGGCGATCAACAGCCTGACCACCGCGATCTCCTGGACGACGGTCGCAGCACCCGCGGCGGCGGGGATCGCGGCGGCCACCCTGTTCGTCAGCGTTTGGTGGGGCGGCACCCGACGGGCACCACTGTGGGTGCCACTTTCGGTGCGCTTCGCACGCCGCGGCGAACCGGCGAAGGCCGTTGCCCGACTGACGCGCCTGCTCGACTCGTCGAATGACGCGGAGGTCGCGGCGGCGGCGGCGGCACTCGGCGAGATCGGTCTGCCGGCGACTCCGGCACTCCAGAAGTTGAACGAACTGGCCGAGTGCACCTCCCGCGGCGAATGGCGAAGCGGCGTCTGGTACGACCGACACCACCCGTCAATTCACGCGAAGGTCGCCGTCCACCGGATCGCTGAACTGACGCCGCCGGAGCCGGTTCAGACTCCGACCGCAAGCGCCCGCACCGTCACAACGGCCGCGACGCCCACCGACACCACACCGGAGGCGAGTGGGCCGTCGGTGCTTGAAATAATCCTGGCCGGCACCGACGAGAACAGTGAGGCGTACCCCGCCACCGTCTTCGTACTCGCCGAGAGGAGTCCCACGCACCCGGCGGTCGTCGCGGCGTACATGAAGGCACTGGGGCAAGACCACAATTACGCCCGGTCGGGCCGTCTGGACGGAAAAGAGGCGATTGACCACCTGCGGACGCACAACCTGCTCACGGTCGAATCGCTCCCGAGTTTGAAATCGGCGCTCGGCACGCACCGTCGGCAACCGTACCTTCTGGAAGCCATCGGCTCGCTCGGGTCGGCGGCGGCGAGCCTGGTGCCCGAGTTACTCGAATTGAAGGTGGACCCCGGCGACCAGCACCGAGCAGACATCGATGCAGCCCTGGAACGGATCGGGCCGGTGGAGGGCAAGGTGAGAGAGGAGGTGATTGCCGATTTCGCCGGTTCTCTGACCGAAGAGGCAACCGCCTGCGACATCCTGCCTTCCGTCCGGCGGATACTCTCGGAGCCGCTGCGACCGCCGTGTGGGCGTTGCGTAATCTGCGTGTACGTCGAGTACCTCCAGCGGTTCGGCAAGTCGTCACAAGATGCGATCCCGCGACTGGTGGACCGTCTTATGATGAGCAAATTGCTTGAGTCAATGCGGACCGACAGGCCGCGAGTGACAATGGGGTTGATCCGATTACGAGTGCCGACCGAACCGGCGGTCGTCGAAGCCGTCCTCCACAAGTTCACCATCCATACGCCTGAGAGCGCGGTGGCCGCTCGTGAAATGTTCTCGGATCCGGGAGGGTACTCAGAGGAGCAATACGAACTCCTCCTTCAGAAGTTGACGCCAGACAACAAGGAGGAAGAGGACGACGACGACGACGATGATGACTACTACCGGGACGACCCAATGGGGGTCCGGCGGTACTGATCTCGATGGCACATTCGAGGCGAGCGCACAAAACGCAAACAGCCCGCCGGGTGGGGCCGGTTCGCCGTTGCGATCAGGGTTGGTCTGATCGACCGACCTTTCGGCCGGCCACAACGGAGAACC
>JANNDF010000989.1:0-10984 GCA_031387445.1 Planctomycetia bacterium | reverse complement strand
CGGCCGGGTGGCACGGAAACACCCGGCCGGCTGACGCCGGCGGTTCCAGTTTTCACTTCCCGCCATACACCAGCGACAGCAGTTCCCCGCGGGTCATCGGGTTCGTTTTGAAGATGCCCCGCATGGCGCTCGTCACGGTGCTGGTGCCCGGCTTCTTCACCCCGCGGATGGTCATGCACATGTGCGTGGCCTCCAAGATCACCGCCACGCCCCGCGGGTGCAGTTCAGTCATGATCATCTCGGCGATCTGCTCGGTCATCCGCTCCTGCACCTGCGGCCGCTTCGCCACACCGTCCACCACGCGGGCCAGCTTGCTCAGGCCGACCACCTTACCGTCCGGCAGGTAGGCGATGTGCGCCTTGCCCAGAAACGGCACCAGGTGGTGCTCGCAGCACGACGCGAACTCGATATCCTTCACCAGCACCATCTCGTCGTGCTGCTGGGTGAACGTGCGCTGCAGGTGAACCCGCGGGTCGGCGTGCAGCCCGCCGAACACCTCGGCGTACATGCGGGCGACGCGGGCGGGGGTGTCGAGTAGCCCCTCGCGATCGGGGTCTTCGCCCACAGCGATGAGGATCTCCCGCACCGCCCGCTGGATTCGTTCCAGGTCTACCGGGGTCTTCGGCGCAGGCTCGTCGTCGTCCCAGTCGCACGGGGCGTACCCGGTGGCGAGCGCCCGGAGCAGGGCGTCGCCGGCGTGCTGACCATTCAATTGGCGGGGGGATTCCAAAACCGGCTCCGCGGGGGTCGATGGGTTCGGGGGATTCATAGGCGCGGTCCGCCGAGCGGGTTCCACTCGATCCGTCGAATTGTAGCAGTCACATCCGCTTAGAATATTGGTATCCCCCGCCCCCTCTCCGGGCGGTCTTTCGTTTCCGTCACTCCGACCGCGGGGATCACGCGCATGGCCCTCACCCAGAAGCAGATCGACGAGCAGAAGAAGCAGGTGGAAGAGATGCTCGGGCCGGAGCTGAACAAGCTCGGGTACGCGAAGAGTCTGTTCTTCGGCGTCGTCCGCGGCGACGTGCTCTTCCCGTACCCGCACCTGCCGGCCGACCAGCAGCAGGCGGCCGACGACTCGGCGGCGAAGGTGAGGGCGTACGCCGACGCCCACATCGACCACATGAAGATCGACCGCGAGGCCCGCATCCCCGACGAGGTGGTGAAGGGGCTGGGCGAACTCGGCGTGCTCGGCATGACCATCCCGAAGGACGTGGGCGGGATGGGCTTCAACCAGCAGCAGTACATGAAGACGATGGAGGTGCTCGGCGGGCACTGCGCCAGCACGGCCGTGTTCGTCAACGCCCACCAGAGCATCGGCGCGCGGGCGCTGGTGTTGTTCGGCACCCCAGAGCAGCAGAAGCGGTGGCTGCCGGGGTTGCTCGACGGCAGCAAATTGGCCGCGTTCGCCCTCACCGAGCCGGAAGCCGGGTCCGACGCCGGTGGGGTGCAGACCACCGCCACGCCGACCGACGACGGCACCGCGTACTTGCTCAACGGCACGAAACACTACATCACGAACGGCGGCATTGCCGACGTGCTGACGGTGATGGCCCGAACACCGGACGGGAAGGGCGGCACCAAAGTGACCGCCTTCCTGGTGACGCCCGACATGCCCGGCTTCAAGGTGATCGAAGCCCGCGCCGAGAAGTGCGGCATCCGTGGCACCGCCACCGGCAAGATGACGTTCACCGACGTGCGGGTGCCGAAGGAGAACATCCTCGGGCAACTCGGCCGCGGGCTGCAAGCGGCGCTCACGGTGCTGAACTTCGGCCGCACCACTTTTGGTGCCACGTGTACCGGGCACGCGAAGGTGTGCGTGAAGGCGATGTGCCAACACGCCAAGACCCGAAAGCAGTTCCAGCAGACGCTCGCTGAGTTCCAACTGACGCAGAAGAAAGTGGCGTTCGCCTCGGCCCACGCCTTCGCCATGGAATCGATGACGACGCAGTGCGCCGCGTTCATCGACCGCGGGGCGGACGACTACATGCTGGAAACGGCCATCCTGAAGGTGTTCGCGACCGAACACCTGTGGACCATCGTGAACGACACCCTGCAAGTGTGGGGCGGCAAGGGGTACTTCAGCGACCAGCCCATCGAGCGATGGATGCGGGACGCCCGCATCAACACCATCGGCGAGGGGGCGAACGAGGTGCTGAAGGCGTTCATCGCGGTGGTTGGGTGTAAGGCCCCCGGCGAGAAGCTGAAGGGACTGCGGGATGACCTGCTCGGCGGGCGGTGGAGCCTGGGCAAACTGTTCAGCGGCATCGGGGCGGGGGCGAAACTGGCGGCCCCGTGGCTGGCTCACACGCCGAGCGTGCCGGTGAACCACGTCGACCTGCAAGCCGACGCCAAGACCTATGCCGCTCTGGTGAAGCAACTCGGCACCAGCCTGCCGCACGTCTTCCTGAAGCTGAAGGACGAAGCCGTCTTCGTGCAGGCCCAACTCGTCCACGAACGGCTCGCGGATATCACCATCGACCTCTACGCCGCCGCGTGCGTCCTGAGCCGGCTCGATTCGCTGCTCACGACGAACGGCAAACCGTCCACCGACCCGCACGCCGACCCCGCCTTCGGCAAGGTGTTCCTGAAGATGGCCTTCCGCCGCATCAAAGCCAACTTCGCCGGCCTCGAAGACAACGATGACGAGGCCTGGCTGGACGCCGCGAAGGCCACCCTGGCGAAGTGGTGAGCGGGTGGCCGATGTCTGCTGCTGCCGGGCGCTCGAACTGGTTCGCCGGTGCTACTGAGGGTACTCTGAAATCCGGAGGTGACGCGATGAGTACGGCGGAAGTGACCACTGACCCCACCCCGGTCCGCTGGACGGACGCCGATTTCGACCGCATGGTCGCCCTCGGTATCCTGCCGGTCAATCACTCTCGTCAAGGAGTGCGGTTCAACCGCGACCAGTACTTCGACCTGGGGGAACACGGCTTCTTCGACGGCCGCCGGGTCATGCTCGTTTACGGCGAGGTGCTGGAAATGGCCGCGATGAAGCAGCCGCACGCGTCCGGCGTGTCAGGGGTGGCGGATGCACTCCGGGTGGTGTTCGGCATCGGGTACTACGTCCGGGAACAGCAGCCTCTCGACGTGAACACCGCCACCGAACCAGAACCGGACGTCACCGTGGTTCACGGCAACCGCAAATCCTATTCACAGACCCCGACCGCGACTGTTGCGCTCGTCGTGGTCGAGGTGTCCGACACGACGCTGTACTACGACACCACCACGAAGGCTGAACTGTACGCTACGGCCGGCATCGCCGACTACTGGGTGCTCGACGTGGTGAACGAAGTCCTTCTCGTGTTCCGCGACCCGCAGCCCATCGGCGGCACCGTCGCTTACCGCACCTGCACCACCCTGACCGCCGCGGACACCGTCACCCTGCTGGCCGTCCCGAATGTGTCGATCCCCGTTGCCGATTTGCTGCCGTGACCGCTACCGCCCGTCGTCCGCGTCGTCCTCCATGTCGGCGAGGACTTCGCGGAGCCGTAGGCCGATGCGAGACTGCGTTTGGGTTACCGAAATGAGGATGACGATGCCGATGACGATGAACAGGATGCCGATCACCCAGGAGCCGGCGTTGGGGTTCACGTTGTAGTACAGTTCCACCTCGATCTCGCCGTCCCGCCGCTCGCGGACCCGGCCGTCGATCACCACCTCCGCCCAAGAGTCCCGCAGGCCGGAGTGCGGGCGGACGCGAATCGTGCCGCCCTCGCGGACCTCCACGTCGCCGAGTGGCGATAGCCCCTCTTCAATCCAGGCGTCCAGTTTCTCCCCGGTGCGGCGGGTTTCGAAGCGGGCGACCTCTCGACCTCCGAACATGGCTCCCCTCCGCCGAGCGGTGTGCTGGCTGGGACTGTTATACTTGTCTGGCTGCGGGCCGATACTGAAGGTACGCTGACAGCGGAGGTGACGGAATGAGTGCCGCCGACGTGCTGACCGACCCGACCCCGATCGCGTGGACGGCCGCCGAACTCGACCGCATGGTGTCGCTCGGCATCCTGCCCGCGAACCACTCACGCCAGGGGGTGCGGTTCACCCGTAAGCAGTATTTCACCCTCGCTGAACACGGCTTCTTCGACGGCCACCGGGTCATGCTCATCCACGGTGAGATTCTCGAAATGGCCGCGATGAAGTACCCCCACGCTTCCGCGGTGTCCGGGGTGGCGGACGCGTTCCGGTTGGTGTTCGGTCGCGGGTACTATGTTCAGGAAGAAAAGCCGCTCGACGTAAACTCCGCCAACGACCCAGAACCCGATGTGGCGGTCGTTCCGGGGAGTCGCAAATCGTATTCCCAGACCCCGACCGCTGCTGTCGCGCTCGTCGTCGTGGAGGTCGCGGACACGACCTTGTACTACGACACCACTACGAAAGCCGAACTGTACGCGACGGCCGGCATTGCCGACTACTGGGTGTTGGACGTGGTGAACGAATTGCTTCTCGTATTCCGTGACCCCCGGCCGCTCGGTGGCACCATCGCATACCGCAGCCGCACCACCTACACCGCTACCGAGACCGTCACCCTTCTCGCCGTGCCGAATGTGCCCATCTCGGTTGCGGACCTGTTGCCATGACCACCCGCGATGCGCTCGAGGCGGCCCTGATTGCCAACACGGACGACGTCGTCCGGCACGCGGCGTATGCCGACTACCTGCTCGAACAGGGCGACCCGCGGGGCGATTACATTCGCCTGCAACTGGCCAAGGAAGACCGCAACCAGTCGAGGGACAAACTGCTCGAGTACGACCAAGCGATGCTCGAACTACGCCTCCGACATGAGCAAGAATGGCTCGGCAACCTGTGGCAATTCGTACAGCGTCCGCCTTCAGCCCGGTCGGTCGCCGAGCCGATGGAACCGAATGTGACAATGACGTGGCGGCGGGGGTGGATCGACGGCATTCGGGTGGGCCAACTGACACCAGAACTCGTGCAGGCGATTGCCTCCAACCCGTTCACTCGGCTGCTCGGCTCGTTCGCCGTCGTTCAGAACACGGTGCCGATGGAGACGCGCAGCGACCCGTATGAGATGCCCCTGCAGGTCAGTTTGCAGCCCCTCATCGACAGCGGCCGGTTTGCCAACCTGCGCCACTTCGAGGTCGGCTCGGTCGAAGAGCGAGTGACGGCCGATGGGCACAAGATCGACGACGCGGTGGATGTGATGCCCAACCTGGAGTCGATCCGACTGTGTGTCGATCACTATTCCGAGTCGGGGCTGTTCGGCGGGGACTACCCGCGGCTGCACACCATCGACATCACCAACAACAACCCGCGGTCTTGGTTCTACATCCTGGGCATGAACGACGGCCTGCCGAACCTGCGCCGACTCAGCCTGGATACGGTGGCCGTCATGCCCGTCCGCGGCGAGTTGGGGTCCGAGCGCGAGCCGATCACGCCGACCGACCTGAGCATGTTCTTCCGCACCAAGTACATGAAAGCGCTGGAGTACCTGACGTTCCGCAACGGCGAGTTCGCCGACGCGGGGGTGGAGGAGTTGCTGGCGTCCGGGTTCATCACGCGGCTGAAGGGACTCGACCTCTGCCGGTGCAACATCACCGACACCGGGGCCGAACTGCTCGCCGCCCACCCGCACACGCCGAAGCTAGAACACCTGCACCTCGACAACAACCTGCTCTCTCCCATCGGGATTGATGCACTCGAAGCCGTCGGCCAGCGGATCAGCCCGAACCAGATGTTCGGCCCGATGCCGCAGGACTATGAGGCCGAGTTCGACGCCGAGATCCGGGCCGAACTGCGGACGGATGACACCCCTCGGAACGACGACGAACCGTTCTGAGTGTTCTGCTCGCTCCGCGAGCGGCACCGGATCCCGCTCGCGGAGCGAGCAGAACACGATGGACCCGCACGAGCCATTCCTGAAGGCGATCCTCGCCAGTCGGCACGACGACCTGCCGCGGCTGGTGTACGCCGACTGGCTGGAGGAGAGCGGCGACCCTGGCAACACAGCCCGCGCTCACTTTATCCGCACGCAGATTCACCTGGAAACGACCGACCCGCGGTCCGACCTGTTCCACGAGATGAAGGCGCTCGAAGGACGGCTGCTCGAGATGTATCTGGACGAATGGCGGTTCGAACTGCCGGAGCAGGTGCGGTTCGGATCCGAGTTGGAAAACGTGACGTGGCGGCGGGGGTTCGCCGATGACTTGGGGCCGATGACGGCGAACGACTTCCGCACGTTCGGTGCGGCGGCGATCAGAGACCTGCCACTCACCGGCGTGCGGTTTCGGGAGCGGACGAATCGTATCCCCTTTGACCACTACCCGGCGCTCACTGAAGTCACCCGACTCGCACTGGTCGGATACCAACTCCTCACACGAACCCCGCCGCACGAACACCTGTCCACCCAGATCACGCACTCGCTGATGATCACCCGTGTGTTCCGTTCGCTCCGCCACCTCGACCTGTCTGAGAACCTCATCACCGACGCCTGGCTGGTGGCGTTCGCCGCCGTCTTTCCCAACGCCAGCTTCGCCGCCACGCTCGAATCGCTCGACCTGTCGAGCAACTTCCAGATCACCGACGCCGGGGCGAACGTCCTCGCCACCGCCGCCGGGCTCGATGGGCTGAAATCACTTCGCGTCCGTGATACTGGCATCACCACCGCCGGCATGAGCATGTTGAAGAAGCGGTTCGGAGATCGTGTCAGGTGAACCGGCGGCGTGAGCCGCCTGTTCCTGGCGAACCCGGCCCGCCAGGGCCGCGGGTGCCGCATGGAAACTCCTGAGCACGCCACCCGCCGACCTTGCGGTCGGGGTTCGCCAAGATCGGAGCTACCGGCGGACTCACGTCGCGCCGTTCGCCCGGATTGCTCATTTCACGCCGGTGCTGTAACCTCAACTTGTCCCGCCTGCTCTCCCCCTTTCCGCCGGAGTCGTCATGTCACGTCGGTTGCTGCACCACCTCACCCTCGCCCTGACCGGCGGGTTGGCCCTCGTCGCAGTGGCGGTCCCGCCCAAAGACCCGACCACGCTCCCAGAAAAGCCGAACGTGGACGCCGACAAGGCGCTCAAGGCGGTCACTGTTCCGAAGGGGATGACGACGGAGTTGTGGGCGGCCGAGCCGCTGATGGCCAACCCGGTGTCGTTCTGCTTCGACGAGAAGGGGCGTGCGTATGTGGCCGAGACGACACGGTTCGAGAAGGGGGTGCCCGACACTCGCAGTCACATGTACTGGCTGGACGAAGACATCGATTCGCGGTCGGTCGAGGACCGGCTGAAGATGTACGAGAAGCACAAGTTCGGGGCGAAGGACAAGCAGTTCACCGAGTACGACGACCAGGTGCGGATGGTGTGGGACGCCGACGGCAAAGGGAAGGCGACCACCAGTACCGTGTTTAGTAAGGGATACAACCAGCTCAAGGACGGCCTCGGGGCCGGCGTGCTCGCCCGCAAGGGGACCGTCTACTTCACCTGCATCCCCGACCTGTACAAGCTGACCGACAAGGACGGCGACGGCGTGGCGGAGGTGAAAGAGAGCCTCGCCACCGGGTTTGGCGTGCGGGCGCAGTTCCTCGGGCACGACATGCACGGCCTGCGGATGGGGCCGGACGGCAAACTGTACTTCAGCATCGGCGACCGCGGGCTGAACGTCGTCTCCATCGACAAGAAGAAGCTGTACCTGCCCGACGAGGGGTGCGTGCTCCGGTGCGACCCGGACGGCAAGAACATGGAGATCGTCCACCGCGGTTTGCGAAACCCGCAGGAACTCGCCTTCGACGACTTCGGAAATTTGTTCACTTACGACAACAACTGCGACAGTGGCGACCGTGCCCGTTGGGTACAGATCGTCGAAGGGGGCGATAGCGGCTGGCGGTGCGGCTACCAGTACGGCACGCTCATGCACACGCCGGCGGTGGCTCAGGGCAACCGCGGCCCCTGGAACACCGAGAAGATCTGGCACGTTCCCGGACCGGACGGTGGCCCTCCGGCTTACGTGGTGCCACCCCTGCTGCACTTCGGCAACGGCCCGGCAGGTCTCACCCACTACCCCGGCATCGGGTTGAACGACAAGTACAAGGATCACTTCTTCGCCTGCGATTTCACCTCGAACCCAGGCGGCAGCAAGATCTGGGCGGTGAGCGTGAAGCCGAAGGGGGCGAGCTTCGAGGTGAGCAAGCCGGAAGCGTTCGTGTCGAACATGGTGCCGACCGACTGTGAGTTCGGGCCGGACGGGGCGTTCTACTTCAGCGACTGGGTGGGCGGGTGGAGTCCGCCGGGCAAGGGCCGCATCTTCAGAGTGACCGACCCCGAGGCGATGAAGAACCCGGCGGTGGCCGAGGCGAAGAAGCTGTTGGCCGAAGGGTTCGAGAAGGTGTCGATGGAAGCATTGGCGAAGCTGCTCGAACACCCGCACCAGCAGGTGCGGCTCGAAGCGCAATACGAGCTGATGACCCGGCCGGTGCTGGAGCGTGTGGAGGTGTTGACGCCGGTGGCGAAGGGATCGAAGTCGCCACTGACGCGAATTCATGCGGTGTGGGCGTTGGGGGTCAACGGCGGGCCGACGACCCTCTTCAGCCACCTGTCTCACGACGACGACGCCGAGGTACGATACCAGGTGATCCGTACCATCGGCCGCCAGCCGGTCGTCCGGCTCGGGTACCATCAGGTCCTACTCAACCACCTCAAAGATCCGGAGGCCCGATTCCAGGCGGCCGCGGCGGTCGCCTACGGGAAACTCGACTTCGACGGCAGAACGAGCACGGACCCGAACGAGGATTTCCGCCCCCGCCGCCCCGCCTCCGAAGCAGCCCAGTTCACCCCGCTGTTCGACCTGCTGAAGGCGAACGCCGACAAGGACGTGTACGTGCGTCAAGCGGCCGTGCAAGGTCTGGTGTCGCTGTCGAAAAGCCCCGACGACCTGGTGACGATGTGGCAGGGCGTGAGGAAGGACTATGACACCCCGGCCGTGCGGATGGGCGTGGTGCTCGCCCTTCGCCGGATGGAAGGCCGGAAGTTAAGCGTGTTTCTGAGCGACGACGAACCGAAAATCGTGGCCGAAGCGGCGCGGGCCATCCACGACCAAAACCTGATGGAGCCGATGACCGATCTGGCCAAGCTGACAGACTCGAAGACATCGGACGAAACCGTGCTGTTCAGGGCACTGTCGGCCAATTTCAAACTGGGTACAGCGGAGAACGCAGAGCGTCTGGCGAAGTTCGCGGCCGAAGCGGGTCGTCCGGACTACCTGCGAGGGGCGGCGCTCAAGCTGCTCGCCGATTGGCCGAAGCCGAGTAAGCGAGACCACATCACTGGGATGCGTCAAGACCTCGCCGACCGGAAGGCCGAAATCGCGGTGGACGCGCTCAGGCCGGTGCTGGCGAAAGTGTTCGTCGGATCGGCGAGCGTGCGGAAAGAAGCCGCCGAATGTGCGAAGAAGCTCGGCCTGACTGACGCCGGCCCGCTGCTCTTCGCCACCGTGACCGACGCCAAGCAGCCGGCGAACCTCCGTGTCGATTCGCTTTTCGCCCTCGAAGAAGTGAAGGGCAAGGAACTCGAAACCGCGCTGAAAATGATGAGTGAGTCGGAGGAGCCGAAGCTCCGCGGGGCGGTGCGGGTGATCCGAGCCAAGGCCGACCCGAAAGCCGCCGCCAAAGATCTGCCCGCACTGTTGGCAGACGACATGGCGGCTGTGGTGGAGAAGCAGATGGCGTTCGAAGCCCTCGGCAAGCTGCCGGAGAGCAAGGAGGCCGACGACGCCTTGGCCGCCTGGTGCGACAAATACTTGGACGGCAAAGTGCCCGACGCACTGAAGCTCGATGTGCTGGAAGCGACGAAGGCCCGTGCCGAAAAGGACAAACTGAAGCTGTACGCCGACCTGCGGGGCAAACTGAAAGCCGTCGACACCGCCGCCCGCGCCGCCGAAGCGAAAGACCACCTGAGCCGTAACCGCGAGGCGTTGGCCGGCGGGGACGCCGCCCGCGGGCGGGACATTTTCCTGAACAGCGCCGCCGTGTACTGCCAGCGGTGCCACAAGCTCGACGGCCAGGGCGGTGAGGTCGGCCCGGTGCTCAACGGCATCGCGAAGGAGAAGACCCGCGAGTACCTGCTGGAGTCGATCACGCACCCGAATAAGCAGATCGCCAAGGGCTACGAGAGCGTGCTGCTCACCCTGCTCGACGGCCGCACCGTGACCGGCGTGCTCAAGAGCAAGGACAAGAAGGAGTACGTCATCGGCACGCCGGAAGGGAAGATCGTGACGGTGCCCGCCGGCGACGTGGACGGCGAACGGCCTGACAAGAGCGCGATGCCCGACGACCTGGTGAAGAAGCTGAGCAAGCGCGAGCTCCGCGACGTGGTCGAATTCCTGAGCGGGCTGAAGGAGCTGGAGAAGAAGTGAACATTTCGAGTCACGACAGCGAAGGAGCGGCACAACCACCCGCTCCCCCGCTGTCGTGTCTCGTCGGAGGGTTTCTCATGCCAACGCTGATTCTCGACCCGCGGATTGAAGGGCTGTATCGCACCGACTTTCATGACCGCTTCCGCGAGTGCTGGGAGGGAACCGACATCGTGCCCCCGATGCCCAACACCGAGCACCAGATGCTCGTCAACAAATTCTCGTCGGCGTTCTCGACGGTGATCGACTGGGACGCCGGCGATACGTGCTTCCCGGGTGCGAACCTTTCTGATCGTGTGACGGGATGGCTGCAGAACTATCGCTGCCCGGATGTGCTCGTCTACCTCAGCGGGAATGCCGCGGTCGATCACGGGACGCACTGGGTTGGCGGTCCAGACCTGGCCGTCGAGATCATCAGCGATGGGGAAGACCCGCACGCGAAGTTCGATTTCTATGCGGCGGTGAACACGCGCGAAGTGCTGGTCGTCGAGCGCGACCCGTGGGCGGTCGAACTGTTCATGCTGTCCGGCGGACGGCTAGTGTCGGCGGGTCGGTCGGAAGTGGCAAACGAAGCGGTGTTGGCCAGTGCCGCTCTCGGGCTGACGTTCAAGCTGGTGGGCGGCACTCCGCG
>JANNDF010000952.1:0-1237 GCA_031387445.1 Planctomycetia bacterium | reverse complement strand
ACCCCGTTGGGGTCGGATGGCTTGGGCGCATTCGTACCCAGGGTGTCGGTGCGGCGCACCTCAACCCTGGGCTGCGGGAACGACGCCGTTGGCGTCGGAAGGCACCCGCACAACGGCCCGTGTGAGCGGGCAGCCGTCCCGTGCCGGTTCGCCGCGGCGGTAGCTCGCCAGCACCTCCACGCTCCGTTTCGCCAGCATCCGCCGCACCTCGCGGCGTTCGCCCTTCACGCGGGGGATCACCATCGTGTCGTAGGCGGTCGTCTGATGCCGCATCCAGGCGATGACCGCCGCTTCCGCCCGCTGCTGGATGGGGATGCGCTTGGTACGGGCGACGGTGCCGCTGCCGACCGGCGTGGCGTGGGTCGTCACCCGTTGGGCGAGTTCGTTCGCCAGTTCCGCGTGAACCGGGTGGAACGCGAGGAACGCCACCACCGCGGCGTGGAAGTCCTCGACGTACTCGCTCTGTGCCTTGTCGCGGCGAATGGCGGCCTGCTGCGTCCGCTTCGCAAACGCCGGGGTCGCCCGCTCGGCGTCCAATTCCGCCTTCACCCGCTCCACGACTTCCGCGATGACCCAGATGCCGCGTGAGAACACCTTGCGGCCGCGCTTCTCTTGCACGGCCCAGGTGTCGGCGGCGGCCTTCACGCGGCGGGTCAGCCCGGCATCGCCGGGCGGGAGGAGCACCCACCCGGCGGGGATGGTGTGAACCGTGCCGTCGGCGGCACGGACGGTGTTCGCGGTCGGGCCGGGGGCGAAGACGAGTGCGGTCGGCATCTGGTGAGTATCGGCCAAAAGCGGCAGAATGGTTGCGTCATTCCCGACGAGGTACTGCCATGTGGCGACGTGAAGTGATCCGCGTGGTGCTGGCGGCGAACTGGATCGTGTTTGCGATCTCGTGCAACATGGCAATCGGACACGGCAATGTGTGGACACTGACGGGCTACCAACTGCTTCGTGCAGAGCGCGGCCTACCTCCCGCACAAGGTGTCATGTGGTGGGTCGAGGAAGATCGGCCCCAGGTGGAGCAGTACCAGGCACATACTGAAATGCTCTACCGTTCCGGGCAACGCGGCTGGTGGCTGTCGTGCGGGGCGTCGCTCGGCACGGCCGTGCTTCTGATGATCGCGTTCCCGAAGAAGCCGGCGGTGTGATTGGGACCTCACCCCCCGTCCCCCTCTCCATGAATGGAGAGGGGGTGTTCAAGCTGCAAAGGCTCATGCCCGTTCGCGGACGCACC
>JANNDF010000957.1:0-4471 GCA_031387445.1 Planctomycetia bacterium | reverse complement strand
TGCCGGCGTAGGCTTTGGTCAGCTTCGACTGATCCCCGCCGCTGAACCAGATGCCGGTGGCGTCCGTCAGCGGCTTCACGAAGTCGTCACTGTTGGCCGTCTTCGCGTCGCGGGTGTGCAGCAGCTTCACGTCCGCCACCTTCGCGTCCTTCCACTGTTGTAGGTAGCCGGCGTGCTCCTTCTCGTCGTCGGCGGAGGTGCTGGCGGTCGGGATGACGACGACCTTCGCCCTGCTCGCCCCGCCCGCTTTGGCGATGAACTCGTCCCGCACGGCGGCCGGCATCTTCCCCCCGCCGACGATGACGAGCGCGCCTTTCGGCGGATCGGCAGCGAGGGTGAAGAGGAGCAGGGCGACGAGCGGGCGCACGGGTCAACTCCGGGAGTGACAACGGGTCACTCCCACACACTACGGCCGGTGGGCGTGCGACGGCAACACGGGCACCGGGCCGAAGTCGGGCAGTTCGGACACCGGCACGGCGGCGGTCATCGGCGTGCGGTAGTACGGCTCCGGCCAGACGCCCACCCGTTCGGCGGTCGGCTGCGCGGTGGCAGTCGCCGCGGCGGTCGGCTCGGCGGCGGAGGCGAACACGAAGCGGTGGAGCAGGCCGGCCGCCACCGCCCCGGCGAGCGGCGCCGCCCAGAACAGCCACAGTTGCCCGACCGCCCACCCGCCGTCGGCCAGAATCGCCTGGCTGGTGCTGCGTGCCGGGTTCACGCCGGTGTTGGTGACGGGGATGCTGACCAGGTGAACGAGGGTGAGGCACAGGCCGATGGCGACGGGGGCGAACCCGGCCGGCGCCTTGCGGTCGGTGCTGCCCAGGATGACCAGCACGAACACGCCGGTGAGCACGGCCTCGGTGACGAACGCGGCGGTCATGCCGAAGTGCCCCGGCGAGTGTTCCCCGTACCCGTTGGCGGCGAACCCGCCGAGCGACTCGAACCCCTGTTGCCCCTGCACGATGAGCGCGAGTAGGCCGGCCGCGGCCATCGCCCCGCCCACCTGTGCCAGCATGTACGGCCCCACGTCTGACCGCGGGATGCGGCCGGCCACCGCCAGCCCCGCCGTCACCGCCGGGTTCAGGTGACACCCGGAGATGTGCCCGATGGAATAGGCCATGCACAGCACCGTCAGCCCGAACGCCAGCGACACCCCGACCAGGCCGATGCCCAGGTTGAGCATCGTGCCGCCTTCGGACTTGAGAAACAGGGCGGCCAGCACGGCACTGCCGCACCCGCCGAACACCAGCAGAAAGGTGCCGACGCACTCGGCCAGCATTTTCTTCCACAACGGGACCATGACGGATTCCGGGTTGAGGGATGGGCGACGCCCGAAGCCGCGCAGACAATGGCGAGAGTGGGGCCTTTTGGGGAGGCCAACATTCCGCCTTCGGCGCTGGTGCAACATGCTGCTGTCTGCTTTCTTGTCGCTGGCTGTCGGCTTTTCCTCCACCCCGCACGACGCCAGCTCGAAGGGGGGCATGATCGTGTCCGTCTCGCCCGCCGCGACGGACGTGGGCGTGGCCATCCTGAAGAAGGGCGGGAACGCCGTGGACGCGGCCGTGGCGGTCGGGTTCGCCGAGGCGGTGACGTGGCCCGAAGCCGGGAACATCGGCGGCGGCGGGTTCATGGTGGTGTACCCCGGCGGCAAGGCGAAGCCGGTGGTGATCGACTACCGTGAGACCGCCCCGGCGAGTGCCAAGTTCGACATGTTTGAAAAGGGCATCGACTACCAGTCGGCGGTGACGGCCGGCGTGCCCGGCACCGTGCGGGGGATGGAGCTGGCGCACCAGAAGTTCGGCAAACTGAAGTGGGCCGAGGTGGTCGAGCCGGCGGTGAAACTGGCGGGCGATGGCTTCCCGGTGACGGACGGGCTGGCCAAGCGGTTGAACGGCGTGCTGGCCGACAAGAAGACGACGAACGCCGAGTTCAAGCGCGTCTTCGGCAAGGCGATTGGCGAGTGGAAGGCCGGCGACGTGCTGAAGCAGCCCGACCTGGGGAAGACGCTCAAGCTGATCGCCGAGAAGGGGGCCGACGGCTTCTACACGGGTGCGGTGGCGGAGTTGATCGCGACGGAGATGAAGGCGAGCGGCGGGCTGATCACGACCGACGACCTGAAGGGCTACAAGGCGGTGCAGCGGGAGCCGATCATCGGCACTTACCGCGGGTACGACGTGATCGCCCCGCCGCCGCCCAGCAGCGGCGGCATCACGCTGCTGCTCGCGCTGAACATGCTCGAAACGCACGACGTGAAGAAACACCCGTGGGGGTCGGCCGAGACGACGCACCTCGTGGCTGAGGCGATGCGGCGGGGCTTCGCGATGCGGGCGAGGTATTTAGGCGATCCGGACTTCGTGCGGATTCCTGACTTTCTCCAGGTGAAGGCCCAGGCCAAGAAGTTGTTCGCCGACTTCGACCCAACCAAGGCGATCAAGAGCGAATCGCTGGCGGGCGACATCAAGATCGCCGACGGCGGGCCGGACACCACGCACTACGGGGTGGTGGATAAGGACGGCATGGCGGTGAGCAACACGTACACCCTGGAGAACGCCTTCGGCTGTCGGGTCGTCGTCCGCGGGGCCGGGTTCATCCTGAACAACGAGATGACCGACTTCAACCACAAGCCGGGCGTGACGACGAAGACCGGGCTGATCGGCACCGACGCGAACGTGATCGCCCCCGGCAAGCGGATGCTGAGCAGCATGTGCCCGACGATCCTGGCGAAGGACGGCAAGGCGGTGCTGGTGACCGGCAGCCCCGGCGGGCGGACGATCATCAACACGGTGCTGGGCATTGTGATCAACGTGGCCGACTACGGGGCCGACGTGCGCACCGCGGTGGACGCCCCGCGGATGCACCACCAGTGGTTCCCGGATCGCATCGTGTTGGAGGAGCAGGCGGGGATGGAAGCGTTGGAGAAGGCGCTCAAGGCGAAGGGGCACACCGTCACGAAAGCGAAAGTGCAGGGCGACGGGCACAGCATCTGGATCGACCCGAAGACCGGCGTGCGGACGGGGGCCGCGGACAGGCGGCTGGATGGGAGTGCGAAGGGGGAGTGAGCCGGTTTGCCGCGAGGCAACGCCGAGCGCGGACCACCTCCCCTCAAACACCAACCAGGTTTGCCGCGAGGCAACGCCGAGCGCGAGCCACGCACATGATCGTCGGCTACCACCTCATTTTCTCGGCCTACGGGTTCTGGCTGCCGAATGACCCCCGCGGGTCGTGGTCGGAGTTCGTTGGGGCGTGGGACTTGTTCCAAACCGGCGGCAAAGCCACCAAAGACCGGGTGACGGAACGCCGCTCCTACGCCGCCGACCCGCACGACCGGGCGAAACGGCTGGCGACCAAGGCCGAACTGCTCCGCCCGCCGGTGCGGTTCACCGGGGTGCAGGCACGGGCGGTCGGGGAGGGGTTCGCACGGTACGTCAACCAGTCAGATCTCAAGGTGTGGGCGTGCGCCATCGTGCCGGACCACGTTCACCTGGTCGTCGGCCGGCTCAAGATGCGCGTGGAACAACTCTCCATTCAGTTGAAGAAGGCGGCCACGCTGAAGTTGGTGGAGGAGGTGGTTCATCCGTTCCAGCACCTGAAGCCGGCCGACGGCCCACCGCCGAAGTGTTTCGCCGTCGGGGAGTGGAAGGGGTCTCTCGATCCGCCCGACGTTCGGCGGTGCGTGAGGTACGTGGAACTGAACCCGGAGAAGGCCGGGCTTCCGCCACAGACGTGGTCGTTCGTGACGGAGGCCGAGTCTTGAGATCGATCAAGCGGTACGCGCTCGGCGTTGCCTCGCGGCAAACCGAAGGCCGGCCACCCGACCCGATCTGAACCTTTCCCTGTCACACCCTGCGAACTCCGGTGTACGGGGGGCATCTCACCCCGTCCCGGAGCCAGCCGTGAACGCCAGCGACATCCCCGCCCTGCTCATGGGCCTCGCCATCATCACCCTGCCGGTGATCGCCTGCTACGCCCTGAAAGTGCCGTTCCTGCTCACCCTCCGCAACGCCCTGCTCGCCTGCCACCCGGACAACCGGCGGATGGACCCGAACGCCGTGTGGCTCGGACTCATCCCCGTGTTCAGCTACTTCTGGCACTTCCGGGTGATCCACGCCGTCGCCGACACGTTCCGGGCGGAATACCAGGACCGCGGCCTGGACGACACCGGCCCGTGGGGCGAGCGGCTCGGCTGGCGTGCCCAGATCTACCTGCCCCTCCTGGCGGTGCCGGCGGTGAACGTGGTGGCCGGCATCCTGTTCGCCGTGTTCTCGATCAGCTACTGGGGCCGGGTGGCGTTCCGCACCCGCGAACTGCGGAAGCACGACGAGGAGCGGGCGGTTCGGCATCGCGTGCTGCGGGCGGTGCTGTGCGGGTGAGAGATCTTGTAGGGCGGGTCGAGCGGGGATTTCAGCGGCCGTCCCGAAAGTCGGTGTGGTGAACGTGACCGACCGCCGCGACGACCCGCCGGGGAGAGTAGGCG
>JANNDF010000951.1:0-2185 GCA_031387445.1 Planctomycetia bacterium | reverse complement strand
CTCACGGAGCACGGCTCGCCACGTGATGTCACTTCCGCCGGTAGTTGGCGGTCATGAACTGGTGCCACTGGCCGTCGCCGCCGAGCGCCTGCGAGGTGAGGATGCGGTGGTCGGCCGACACCACCTCGATCTTGTCCAGGTACTTCGTCGTCTGCGTCGGATCGGTGAAGCTCGGCCCGTCGGCGGCCAGCGTCAGCACCTTGCCGGCCGCATCCAGTTCCCCCTCGTACACCCACAGGCTGGTCATCATCGACCCGATGAAGCTGCCGACGAACTTCTTCTTGGTCGTGTCGAAGCCGAGCGTCATCACGGTCTTGGCCTCGTTGCCGTCGGGCATGGCGTGCGTGCCGTGGCACTGCACCCACACCGTGAGCGACTGCACCGACTCCGTGCCGGTGTGCTTCGCCGCCGGTTGATCCGGCCCCATCGAGGCGTCCATCTCCCACTCCCACTCGCCCACCAGTTGGTTCAGCCACTGGTGTTCCGCTTGCGGTTCCGGTAGTGTCATGACGACCTCCTGTGTTCGGTGTGAAATCAGCCGTTCTGTTCGAGCGCCAACAGCCACTCCTTCCGCCACAGCCCGCCGCCGTACCCGCCCAGCGCTCCCCCACTCGCGATCACCCGATGGCACGGCACCACGATGGCCAACTGGTTCCGCCCGTTCGCACCCCCCACTGCCCGTGCCGCCGTCGGCTTCCGCAACCGCTCGGCCACCTCCTGATAGCTCACCTTCGCCCCGTAGGGGATGTGAACGAGTTCACCCCACACCCGCTGTTGGAAGGCGGTGCCGTCTTGTCGGATCGGCAAATCGAAACGTTTCAGCTCGCCGGCGAGGTACGCCTTCAGTTGGGCGACGGCCGGGGCCAGCACCTTCTTGTCGGCCACCAACTCGGCGTGTGGGGTGGCGTCCATGTGAACGCCGGTGAGAAACTGACCGTCGGAGGTGAGGAGCAGTTGGCCGAGCGGGGAGGGCAGCAGGTGGAAGTAACTGGCTGGCACGACGACACTCCGCGGGGGGTGCCAGACCATACCCGACGAATGGAAATGTGTCCAGTGAAAGAGCGACCAGGTGAACCGCTGGTGTGAACCCGCGGGTAGTCTTACCCGGCGGCTCACGCCGCCGGTTCAACAATCACTTCTCCAGCACCGGGTCGAGCCACACGCAGTGCGCGTCGTGTGCGCTGTTCGGGGCGTTCGTCTCGATCATGACGACCCGCGCGCCGGTGACGTCCACGTTGAACGCCTCCGGCCGCTTCTTCGACTTCATCGGCTGCGACCGCCACACCTCCTTGCCGTCCTTGTAAATGGCGAAGGTGACGAGGTCGCGGGCGTCGCCGTCGTGCCAGAAGTCGTTCAGGGCCACCTGCCCCATCAGCCGGCGGGCCGCCCCGCCGGTGGCGAAACTCATCCGCGCCACCCCGCGGTCGGGTGGCAGCATGCCGATGCCGTGGTCGTAGTACGTGCCGTTCACGCACACCCAGCGGTCGTCGTACCCGAGCACGCCGTTCAGGCCGACCGGCCACGACCCCTGCTTCACGTCGAACGGCTGGAGGTCGCTCAGGGACACCGGGCTGGGCTTGGCCAGCAGTTGCGGGTCCACGTCGGCCGGCTTCTTCTTCGGGTAAGCGGCGGCGTTCGGCGGCGGCGGCGGCTTCGGCCGCCCTTGCGGGTTGCCCTGTTCGGCCTGCATCTGGTTCATCCGCTCCCGCTGCTCCGCCTGCATCACCTCCGCCCGCTGGACGACCTCGTCGCGCGCCTTCCGGATGGTGGTGAACAGCCACCACCCGGCCCCGCCGCACACGGCCACCACGAACGCCAGCACGCCGAGCAGGATCCACAGCCACGTCAGGCTGCCCTTCGGCTTGGGCGGCGGCTTCCGCTCGTCCTCATCATCGTCGTCGTCCCACTCTTCGCGGTACTTCCGCTTCGGCTTCTTCTTCTCCGCCTTCTCCTTGCGGTCGTCGTCCTCGTCGTCGTCATCTTTCCGCCGGCCGCCCCTGGCCGCCGGCTGGTCGGCGGTGATGCTGCTCCCGCACGCCGGGCACTTGACCGACGAGCGGCCGGGCTTGAGGGTCACTTTCTCGTCGCAGTCGGGGCAGGTGACGGTGCTCATGGGGCGGTCTCGGGCGAGCGGGGGGCGTCAGCCCCCTGGTGTGGTTGAGAGAGGGGGAACCAGGGGGCTGAC
>JANNDF010000859.1:0-8518 GCA_031387445.1 Planctomycetia bacterium | reverse complement strand
ACCCCTCACCCGTCAGCTTCGCTGCCGTCCACTCCCCCGCGGGGAGAGGTGGGTGTGTGTTTCGTCATTCCGCGTGGGTCGTTGTGGGGAATGCCATCCATGCTTACCGCCGCCGAAGTCCGTTCCGCCTGTCGTTCCGGTACGCTCGTCGGGCCGACGCCCGGTCTCGCCCCCGGTTTCGTGCAGGCCAATCTGGTCATGCTGCCGGCGGACTGGGCGTTCGACTTCCTGCTCTTATGCCAGCGAAACCCGAAGGCGTGTCCGCTGCTCGACGTGACCGACGCCGGCGACTCGGAACCCAAATACGCCGCTCGCGGTGCCGACCTGCGAACCGACCTGCCGATGTATCGCGTGTGGGAGGAGGGTCGCCTCGTGTCGGAACAGGCGGACGTGGTGTGCCACTGGCGGGACGACTTGGTGTCGTTCCTGATCGGCTGCTCGTTCACCTTCGAAGCGGCACTCGTTGAGCGTGGCCTCCCCGTGCGGCACATCGAACAGAAGCGGAACGTGCCGATGTACCGCACGAGCATCCCGTGCAAGCCGGCCGGCCGGTTCCGTGGGCCGCTGGTGGTGAGCATGCGGCCGATGACGCCGGCCCAGGCCATCGAGGCGACCCGCGTGTGCGACGGCTTCCCGCTCGCCCACGGCACGCCGATACACTGCGGCGACCCGTCGGCCATCGGCATCCCAGACGTGAACAAGCCCGATTACGGCGAGGCGGTGGACATCCGCCGCGGGGAAGTGCCGGTGTTCTGGGCGTGCGGTGTGACCCCGCAAGCGGCGGTCGCCGAGGCGAAGCCGCCGTTCGCCATCACGCACAAGCCGGGGCACATGTTCCTGACGGACTTGCGTGATCACCAGATGCGGGGGTGAGAATGTACTCCGCACCCTCCGGGTGCGGTTGATCGAGAACCGCACCCGGAGGGTGCGGAGTACATTCACTTCGGATCAATCCCCAACTCGCCCGGAGGGGGTAGCTCCCACGCTTCGCGGATCGTGATGCCCAATTCGTCCGGTCCCGGTAGGCTCACCCGCACCACTTCCAGTTCCCGCGGGCGCTCGACGGGCCGCGGGGCGGGCATCGGTGCCGGCCGACGCGGAGCGGGCTTGGGCGTCGGGTTGGACACGTACTGCGGGCGCGGCGTCGGCGCTACGTAGATCGGCTGCGGAGAATCGAACCCGAACGACATCGGCGAACCGCCGAATTCGGGAGGGCACCCCCCCCGTGGGGTTCACCCGGCCTCCGACTTGCCCGCCCCGAACGAGAGCCACGTCACCACACCCAGCCCCACACACATCGTGAGCCCTACCATTGCTTTCAAACGTGACGGCATGCGGTCGCTCCGTGGTGTACCCCGCGAGGGGCGGGAAGCTATACCCCGGCGGCGGACACGGCGGAAGGCCAACCGTATTGGTGAACCCCGGCAGTCATGCCGGGGGTGATCTGATGCGATCCGAACTGTGGAACGTGCCGAACCTGTTGTCGCTCAGCCGCGTGCCGCTGACGGCCGTGCTCTGCTGGGCCATCACCGAGAAGTGGTGGGCGGTCGGGCTGATCACGTTCGCCGTGGCTGCCCTGACCGACTGGCTCGACGGCTGGTGGGCGCGAAAGTTCAACCAGCTCACCGCCGTCGGCCGGGCACTCGACCCGCTGACCGACAAGGTGCTCATCGCGTCGGCGTTCATCTTCCTCATCCCGACGGACGCCGGCGTCGAGTGGTGGAGGGGCATTCAGCCGTGGATGGTGGCAGTCATCGTCGTGCGGGAGATCCTCATCACAGGCCTGCGGGGGATCGTGGAGGCGACCGGCAAGAAGTTCGGGGCCGACTGGTTCGGCAAGCTGAAGACCGTCCTCCAGTGTGCGGTCCTCATCGGCGTGCTGCTGCTCAAGACGCTGGCGGTGAACGAGTGGCTGACGGACGCCCAACCGACGCTCGGCTGGGTGATAACCGGACTGTTGTGGATCACCCTGCTCTCAACTGTCGGGAGCGGGTGTCAGTATTTCGTGCGCGCGGCCAAACTGCTCGCCTGAAGCGGCGGATTTCGCGTAGCAGTTGGTGGGATCTGGCACCCGCATTCGATACACTTTGCCCACTCGTAACGCTCGGTAGGCTCCCCTACCCGCCGACCGGGAGGCACCATGTCCGTTCGCCGCCTCTTGTGCGTGGCCGTTCTGCTGCTCGCCGCCGTCGCCCCGGCGCTCGGGCAGAACGGCATCTCGTGGACGCACACGTACACCGAGGTGACGAACAACACCAATTTCGGGTTCAACCACAGTACCCTCGGCGCGGTTCGCCAGGCCTCGACAATGGCGGCGACGAACTACCTGACCTCGGTGTTGGACGGCCGCGGGGCGGTCACAATCAACTGGAACAACTCGCTCGACATCGCTCCGTCGGGCGGCTACGTGTTGGCGTCGTTTGGAGCGGCCACGTCGAGCGGGTTTACGCCGAACGGGTACTACTTCGGCGCCCCGGTGTACGAGCGGGCACGGAGTGGCACGTCGTACACGGCCAACCCCTCCGGCAGCGGGCAGGTGAACTTCCACGAGAACGTGCCCTGGCACTACGACGTGGCCGGTGGCGGGACCACCCTGTCGAACGGCACCATCGACTTGGTGAGCGTGCTCATCCACGAGGTGGGGCACGGGCTGGGCTTCGCCAGCGGGGTGAACGACCACACCACCGGCCGGGGGGGGAACCCCGGCACCGTCACTCCCGGGACCACCCCGGACTGGTTCAACACCTGGGACCGCTGGCTCCAACGCGGGAACGGGGCGTACGCCGACAACGCCATCTTCCGCACCGACGTGACCAACTCGAACTACGGCACGGTCAACACCGCCCGCATCAACGCCTTCACCGGCGGCAACGATCAGAGCACCACCTACAACTCAAGCACCCAGACGTTCACCACCACCGTCACGAACAACACATCGACCGGCCTGTACTTCGGCGGCACGTTTGCCCGCGAGGTGTTCGGCGGGGCGATCCCGGTCTACTCGCCCAGCCCGTTCGAGGGTGGGTCGAGCCTGAGCCATGTGAACGTCTCCCCGAACGTGAGCGGCGGGGGAGGCGGGGCCGGCCCCATCGGGCTGATGAACCCGTCCATCCACCAGAACTCCATCCGTCGGTTCCAGGCGTACGAGATCGCCATGCTCATGGACATGGGCTGGAACGTCTACAACTGGACGAGCAGCAGCGGGGCAGGCAACTGGGGGGACGGTCTGAACGGCCCGCTGAACGCCCCCACCTCGTACACCCTGACGAACAGCAAGTGGCGGACGGACAGCGGCATCGTCCTCTCGGCCAACGCGTCCGCCTCGTACAACACGTTCAACGCCCAGGGGTTGGCCCCCATTCTCCCCGTAAACGGGGAGACGACCGCAAACAACGTGCTCAACTTCAGCAACACCACCACGTCCGCCTACATCTCCACGAACAACCTACCCTATGACGTCCGCCTGAGTCGTCTCACGTTTGCCAGCTCGAACGCGACCGGCGGCATCACCATTTCGGGCGGGTCGCTCAACTTCGGGCTGAACGCGGACGGCACGGCCTCGGTACTGGTGCCGAAAATCGTGCAGAACGGCAGCGGGGGGGTGACCATCAGCTCGGCCATCCAGACGAACACGATCGCCACACAGGATCAGATCGTCTCCGGTCGAGTCGTCGCGACCTTCCAGGGGCACACCGGCATCACCGTGGAGGGCACCGGCACGGGGGCGGTCACCCTGGGCGGGAACATCAGCGGCGACGGCGGCATCACCAAGAACAGTTCCAGCTTCAACCTCATCATGTCCGGCGCGAACACCTACACCGGCACCACCACCGTGAACGCCGGCGGGCTGTACGTGAACGGCTCACTTTCCAGCACCGCCAACGGGGTGACGGTGACCGGCGGCACCCTCGGCGGCACGGGCACCATCAGCCGGGCGATCACGGTGAACAGCGGCGGCACCCTGGAGGGCGGCACCAGCACTACCGTCGGCACGCTCGGGGTGAAGGCGGCCACCACGGTGAACAGCGGCGGCAACCTGCGAGCGGAGCTGGGGGCGGGCACCGCGTCCGACAAGTTGGACATGACCGGCGGCACCTTCGCCCTCGACCTGAAGAACGGCAGCCTCCTGGCCCTGTCGGCCAACGGGTTCACCCGCACCAGCACCACCTACACCCTGGCCGATTTGGATGCGGCCACAGCCGCTCTGCTGAAGGTGAACGGGGCGGACGTGGCCGCCGACACGACGATCACCACCTTCACCTCGACGGGCGGGATCGGCGGGACGAACACCAACGGGGTGGGGGACATTGACCTGGTGCTGAGCGGGTTCAGCCTGTCGAACGGCGACAGGTTCATTCTCCGTCGCAACACCGCCGGCGACCTGGTACTGTCGTTCACCCCTGTGCCCGAACCGGCCGGAGTGCTGCTGCTGTGCGGGCTGGCAGGGGTTGCCGCGGTCGGCTGGCGGCGGTGGCGGGCAAGCCGGGCGGCGTGAGCCGCCGGGTGTCGGGTGTCGCCTCAGTTCCGCACCAGTAGCAACTCGAACACCCACACGAACACGACGAACCCGAGCACCCCGGCGATCACCACCCACACCCCGAACTTGCCCCGCCCCTTGAGTGACAACCACATCACGATGCCGGTGGCCGAGATGAACACGATCAGCAGTGTGGTGATGTCCAGTACCAGGTGCCACGGCCCGCTCGAGTCCTTCGCGCGGTGCAGGTCGTTGAAGAAGATGAACGCCCCACTCTTCGAGTACGTGATCTCCCCCTGACCGGGCTGGAACGTCTTGGCCCGCTCGGGCGTGTCCCCGTCCACCTCTTTGGCCTGTCGGTACAGCACGACCGACACGACCGATCCGGGCCGCTTGAACACCGCCCGCACCGACTCGTCGTCCACCTCCAACAGCGGCTTCTTGGCGGAGGGGTCGGCGGACATCTCCTCGACGGTGCTCAGCGACCCGACCACGTACTTCCCATACTTCGCCCGCAGGTGTTCGACGATGGCCAGCTCGTTCGCCGACGGGTCGGCCATCAGGGCGGCCGGCACCTCACACGGGGCGGTGGCCGTCCGCTCGTCCACCGGCGGCAGGAACCAGTCCTCGTGGTTCAGGGTGAACCCGGTGAGGCCGAAGAACAGGAGCAGCCCGAGGGCGAACAGCGACAGGTACAGGTGGGCCGTCCTGGCCCACTTGACCACCCAGCGGAAGAGCGGCGACATTACTTGTCCTTCTCCTTCTTCTCTTTCTTGGCGTACTTCACCGCCGACTCCTCCACCTCGGTCTTCTTGTCCATGGTGATCTTGGCGTCCTTGGCCCCGCACTCGATCTTGCCCGTCTGCGTCTCGTCCTTCCCGTGCTCGCGGTGGACTTCCAGCTTGACGGTGTACGTGCCCTGCGGGAGCGCCTTGCCGGCGTCGTCCTTGCCGTCCCACACCAGTTCGTACTTGCCCGGCGCGCGGGTGGCCTTCGTCACCGCCTTCAGCAGGTCTTTGTCGTCCTTGCCGTGCTTCCACCAGCCGCTCATGGTGGGCAGCCACTTCGGGCTGTTCCCCCACACGGCCACCGTCCGCACCGCTTTGCCGTCCGCGTCTTCGATCCAGAAAGCCACATACGGCCGGCGGTATCGCCCGCCGCCAACGGTGGGCAACTCGAAGTTGAGCGTCACCTGGTAGTCGGCCGGCCACGGCTCCGCTTTCTTGTCATCCTTCTTCGGCTCCGCCGGCTTCTTCTCGTCGGCCTTCTTCTCGTCGGCGGTTGGCAACTCGTAGCGGATGAACGAGCCGGAGCGGTGTTCGCGGCCGTCGGCGTCGATGACGAGTGCCGCGGCGCCCAACTGCTCGGCCAGTTTCAGCCCGTCGGCCACGCCGAGCACGCACAGGGTGGTGGCCAGCGGGTTGGCGGTGACGCAATCCGCGGCGATCACGGTGGCGCTGACGACGCCGTCGGCCGGCCGGCCGGTGCGGGGGTCGAGGATGTGCGAGTGCTTCGTGCCGTTCGCCGTGTACGTCCGCATGTACCCGCCGCTCGTGGCGACGGCCTGATTCTTCAGGCGAATGCGGGCCTTCGGCGGGGCGTTCTCGGCGGGGCTGAACGGGTCTTGCACGCCGAGCGTTTGCTCGTGGCTGCCCCACCCGGCCATGTCGCCGCCCAGGTTCACGAGGCCCGCGGTGATGCCGGCCACCCGCTCCACTGCCGCCGCCGCCAGTTGAAGGATGTACCCCTTCGCCACGCTGTTCAGGTTGAACGGCTGGTCGGTGTGACGGGTGACGGTGGTGCCGTCGTCGCCGATGCTCCACCCGTTCGACTGGATCCGCCGGACGGCGCGGGCGAGGGCGGCGGAGTCCGGCTCGCTGCCGTTCGCCCGGTCCCAGGCTCGCGTGATGCCGCCGATCTGCGCGCTCAGCGCCCCGCCGCTGTACGCTTCCCAGCGGTAGTATTCGCGGAGGACTGCCATCAGGTCGGCCGACGCCTTGAACGGCCCGCTCGCCCGGTTCAGGCGACACAGTTCACTCTCCGGGTCGTGCAGGCTGAACACCTTCCGTAGTCGCTCGATTTCATCGAGGGCGACCGCCTCGGCGACCGCGGCGGCCGAGGTCGACCCGACCACCCACACGTCGAGCGAGGTGCCGAGGATATGGTCGTAGTGGAACGACCGCTCGGCGGTGTCGGTGGCGGCGGCTGGTGCGGACGAACCGAGGGCGGCGACGGACAGGCCGGCGGCGCCGGCGCGGAACAGGTCTCGGCGGTTGGGCGTAGACACGCGGAGCCTCGCAAAGTGGGTGTGTGGAGAGGAATGTCAAGATAGATACCGGGAATACAAACGGGTAACGCACGCGGCCGCAAACCGCCGTGAAATCTTGCCGGAACACTCACACCTCGACGACACACCCCGGCACGGCCTGCTGGAACCGCTCGGCGGCGGTGGGTGACACCTGTGTGCCGCGGGCGGAGAGCACCTTCAGAGTGCGAACAAGCGTGAGCGAGGCCAGGCCCGCGTCCGTGACCCATTCACACCCGGCGAGGGCGAGGTGTTCGAGAGCGGGGAGCGTTGCGAGCGGGGCGAGGGCCGCGTCGGTCAGGCGAGTGCAGCGGGTGAGGTCGAGGCGGACGAGCGCGGTCATGCGGGCGAGGCGGGGGATGCCGGCGGCGGTCAACTCGCGGCAACCATACAGGTTCAGGTGCGTGACGCCGGTGAGCGCGGAAATGGGCACCAGCCCGGCGTCGGTGACCTTCTCGCACCCGCTCAGGTCGAGGCGCACGAGTTGTGCGGCGTGCGGGTGACGGGCGACGGCGTGCAGGGCGGAAAGTTCTGCGTCGGTGACACGGGCGGGCAGTTCGAGACGGTACACGCACTCGGGGTCGAACTCGATCGTGGCGGGCGTGTCGGTGACGACCTTCCACGCGGGCCTTTCGGCGGAGGCCGGCTGGCACCAGAGGCGACCGCGGAGACGGGGGCCAAGACTGCCCACACCTCCCCCGCGTCCTTCGGTCTTCGCTCCGCCTTCTGGCTCACGCACCGCCCGACGAGCGCGATCACCTCGTCCGGCGCCGCCGCTTCCCGCAAGTCGTCCGTCAGGTCGAACCCCGGCGCCGAATCCAACTTTCCCGTGAACATCTGGTAGGCGATCACCCCGAGCGCGTGAACGTCGTCCCGCGGGTCGGGCGGGCCGCCCTTCCGTTGCTCCGGGCTGGCGTAGTGCAGCGAGTGCGAGCCGAACAGCATCGTCGGCAGCCGCCCGCTCGCCGCCCGCCCGCCCTGCGATTCCACCGACAACACGTACTCGACTGCCGACCCGCCGAGACCGAGGTCGGTCACGCGCAAGCACCCGGAGCGGTCACACCTCAGCACGTTGGCCGGCTTCAGGTCGCGGTGAACGAGGGGAGGGTCGAGGCGGTGCAGGTGGGCGACGGCGGACACGAGTTGGGCGAACGCGGTCAGCACAAGTTGACGCCGTTCGCCCGCTGACACCGCTTGCCATTCGAGAATCTGATCGGCGAGCGTGCCGCCGCCGACATACTCGTACATGAGCCACGGCCGAACCGCATCGAGGTTGTATTCGAGCAACCCGACCACGCCGGGGTGCCCGCCGGCCCGCATCAGCCGCGCCACCTGCCGCAGTTCGTGTTCGAGCAGTTTCAGCTTGTCGGCCGGCTCGGTGCAGAACTTCACCGCCGCGCAGCGCAACCCGTCCACCGCGTGGTTCGCCCGCCACACCTCGCCGAACCCGCCGGCGCCGAGCAACTCGCCGAGTACCCAACTCGAAAGCCCCGGCAGCGTCGTACCCGGCCGGAACTGCGGCACCGCCACGGGGAACAGCCGCACCAAATCGTGCGGCCCGGCGAGTACCAGCGTGACCGGCACCGACCGCCCGCTCGGGTCTTCGGCCCGCTTGCACGACTGCCGGATGGAAGCTGGAATGAGCGTAACATACTGCTCCAACGCCTGCCGAGCGTCGGGATCGTTTGGCGCCATCAGGTGCAGTTGCTCCCGTACCTCGGCGGCCAGCTTCTCTG
>JANNDF010000945.1:0-2383 GCA_031387445.1 Planctomycetia bacterium | reverse complement strand
TCCCGAACCGCTACATGCACAGCCCGGTGGAGGTGGTGCATCTGGACGACCTGACCCACGCGGCGAAGCTGCTGGCCGAGTTCTGTGCGAGCGTGAGCGGCGAGAGCGACTGGACGCCGTAAAGTAGGTGCCGCCGGCCGGGCGGCACTATTTGACGTGTGCCGCCCGGCAGGCGGCACCTACCATTCACACCACTTTGAACACCCCCACCGCGCCGGCCCCGCTGCCGACGGCCAGCAGTGAATCGTCCGGACTCCACGCCACGCCGGTGATCTCGGTGCCCTGGAACGTCGCCCCGCCGATGAGCGGGGTGCGGTTCGCCGGCTGCCACAGGATGAGCCGCCCGCCGTCGTCGCCGCTGGCCAGCAGGAACCCCCGCCGCTGCCAGCCCACCGCCGTCACCGTGCTGTGCCCGGTCAACATGTTCGGCTTCGTGCCCTCCGGCCCCTTGCCCGCACAGTCCCACACGCACACCGCGTCGCCCCCGCCGGTGGCCAGGAAGCGGCTGGTGAAGTCCCACGCGATCTCCCGCACCTTCGACGGGTAGCCGCTCATGTGCAGCTCTTTGCCGCTGTCGGCGTACCAGAAGTGCACGCTGGAATCCTGGTTGCCGTGCGCCAGCATCGCCCCGTTCGGACTCCACGCGAGCTTCAGTGCCGACCCCTTCCACTCGAACTCCTGCACCGCCTCCGCCTCCGCCTGCGTCGGGTCGTACACGCTCACCGCCCCGTAGGCGGCGACGGCGAGCTGGTTCGCTCCCGGTCGCCACGCCAGATCGGCCACCGTGCCGCCGTGGTCGGCGTACTCGCGGAGTTGTTCGCCGGTCTTCGGATCCCACAGCCGCACCTTCTTCCCGGCGGCGGTGGCCAGCACCTTCCCGTCCAGGCTCCACGCCAGCCGCTCCACCCACGCCGACCCGCCGTCCAGGGTGAACCGCACGTCACCCATCAGGGTGCTCCAGATGCGGGCCTTGCCGTCCTGCCCGACGGTGGCGAGGGTGTCGGCGTCGGCCGGGTGGTACGCGACCGCGGTGGTGCCGAACCCGTGCCCACTCAGAGTGTGCAGTTCTTTGCCGGTGGTGGCGTCGAACACGATCACCGGCCCGGTCACGGCGGCGACGGCCAGTTGCTTGCCGAACGGCGACCAGCACAGATCAATCGCGTGGTCCGGCACCCCGCCCCGCCACACCTGGGCCAGCCGGTTGGCCGGCTTCTTGCTCTGCTTGCCTAACATGGTGAACCCGGAAAACGCTGAACCCGGCTCGCCGGGCGTCGTGCCCTGCGAACCGGGTCAGTATATGTCGAACGGCTTGCGGCCGGCTGTGAGGGGAGCCGCGTCCGGAGGTCGCGGCACACCGGGCGAACGCGGGGGCACGGGGAACTTGCGCCAGCGGCGGAACCGCGTTCTACCATACCCGCAACTGGTACGAGGGCAGTCGATGAGCGTGGAACAGCCGCCGGCGGCGGACCTGGTGAAAGCGGCGTGCCCCGTGTGCGGCGGGGAGGACGGCCAGTTCATCCGAAAGGTGGACGGGTACACGCTGGAGCGGTGCCGTGGGTGCGGGCTGGTGTTCAACAACCCGCGGCTGTCGGACGCCGCCCTCGACAAGGTGTACTCCGACCGCGACACCGCGGGGCTGATCGCGTTCTACGAGCGGATGCATACGCCGGCGGTGCTCGGCCAGTTCGACATCAAGCTGGATCGCGTCGAAAAGCGATTGCCGCAGAAGGGTCGGTTGCTCGACTTCGGGTGCGGGGCCGGGTACTTCCTGGAGCGAGCGCAGAAACGGGGGTGGGACGCGCACGGGGTGGAACTGGGGCCGTGGGCCGGTGAAGCCGCCCGCCGCCGCGGGGTGCCGAACCTGAACACCGCCCGTCTACAAGACATGAACTTCCCGGACGGCCACTTCGATGTGGTGAACGCCTCGCAGGTGTTCGAGCACCTGACTCACCCGCTGCCCGAGTTGGCCGAGCTTCGCCGGGTGCTGAAACCGGGCGGGGTGTTCCTCATCGACGTGCCGAACTACCACACCCTGCCGATCCTGCTGGGGGTGGACGACTTCATGCTCAACGCCCCGCCGCAGCACGTCGCCTTCTACACGCCCCGCACCCTGCGAAAGCTGCTGACCGCCGGCGGGCTGAAGGTGGACCGCGTGTTCAGTTCCAGTGGACTGAAGTGGGAGAACCTGCTGGGCAAGCCGATCCGTAGCGACATCGCCTCCGCCCACACCGCCGCCCCGGACGGCCCGCCCCCGCCGCCGAAACCGCAGCGCGCCACCGGGTTCATGGGCAAGGTGAAACGGGTGGTCCGGGGCGGACTGATCGACCCGCTGTTCTACCGCCTGTGGAAAGTGGGCATCCTGCTCGAAGCGGAGGCTCTCGGC
>JANNDF010000941.1:0-5650 GCA_031387445.1 Planctomycetia bacterium | reverse complement strand
GGTCGTGAACTGGATCGTGTCAATCGCCTTGCCGCCGTCCTTCCGCGCCGCCGTCTTGTACACCGCACCGTTCCCACCAACCACCTCGTACATCGGGCGGTCCACCACCACCCGCACGGTGAACGCCTTGTCGGTCATCGGCAGCGGCATCCCGTCGAGCGTCTGTTTCGCGGTGTCGTAAGTGAGCGTGTTCGCCCCGAGTGTGATCTTCACTTCCTTCGCGTCGCCCGGCTCGACGGTGGCGACGAGGTCCATCAACTCGCCGGGGGCCTTCACGCTCGCCGGCTTGTCGGCCGTCATGGCGATGTTCTCGGACGGCTTCGCCTCCCCGCGGAGTGTTTCCAACTCCTTGACCGGCTCGGCGAACAGCCGCACGCCGTCCTTCGTCGTCTTCAACATCAGTTCGATGGGCAGGCTGAACGCCTGGTTGAACGGCATGTTCGGCGTCTCGATCTGCGCCCACCCGACCTGAATCACCCGCCCGTTCGGGGCACGGCTGAAGCACTGGGCGGCGTAGAACGCGCCGTGATGAACCTTGTATTTGCCCTTGTGCTCTGGGGTGAATGTCTTGCCGTCGAACGTGCCGACGGCGTACTCGGCGTTCGCCCCCATGAGCACCCACTTCTTGTTCTTGGCGTCGCCGTCCACCGGCAGTTCGAAGAACTCCGGGCACTCGAAGTAGCCCTCGATGCGGCTCGTCTTCTCCCACTTCTTCAGGTCGGTGCTGGTGAAGAACTCGGCGTAGTCCTTCCCGGCCGTGCGGGTGTACACTGCGATGACCCAGTGCTTGCCCGGTTCGTACCAGATCAATTTCGGGTCGCGGCCCTCGTCTTTGCGTTTTCCGATCACCGGGTTGCCGTCGATCATCTTCCAGGTGCGGCCCTTGTCGGTGCTGACCGCCAGCGCTTCGCCCGCACCCGTGTCGGTGAACGGCGCCACCATCGCCCCCTTGCCCCACCCGCCGGTGTTGTTCTCGTCGATGTGGGCGCTGCCGCTGAAGCAGTGGTCTTTCGCCATCGTCCGCGGGTACAGGGCGTAGGGCAGTTCCTCCCAGTGCAACAGGTCTTTGCTGACCGCGTGGCCCCAGTACATGTTGCCCCACTTGTTCCCGAACGGGTTCGATTGCCAGAACAGGTGGTACTCGCCGTCGAAGTACACCATCCCGTTCGGGTCGTTGTTCCAGCCGTGCAATTGGCTGAACCGCAACTGCGGGCGGAGCGACTCCTGATAGAGCGGCTGCGAGTAGCGAAGGGTCACATCATCTGATCCGAGAATTGTGTCGAGTGCCTTGCTCTCCTCGGGGATCTTCTTCGCCGTAATCTTCGCCGTCTTCCCGGCGAATTGCGACACGTCCAGGTGGGCCAACCAGTCACTCTTCCCGGTCGCCAGGTTGATGTCGAAGTTGTGGATCACCTTGCCGTCGATCTCGATGGTCATCCGCACCGGCTTGGCGGTGTTGCTGATCGGGAAGAGGAGATTTTTCTTGCCGATCGTCACCTCCACGGTGCGATCCACCAGCACCACCACCTTCGCCTCGTTCCCTTCTTTCTTTTCGCTCTGCACGATGTGATCGACGTTGATGTGCCCCCACCCGCCGGTCGCGCTGTCCACGATCTGAATCGTCACTTCCTTCCCGCGAAGCTCCTTCACATGCCAGAACACGGCAGCCAACTCTTCGCTCCCGCCCGGATCGGTGTTCGGCCCAGTGGCGGTGCGGACCACCTTGCCGTCGAGCAGCAGGTTCACGCACGTCTGGCCGGCGTGCCCCCCGCCGCCGATGAGGAAGTTCAGGTACTCCCGCTCAACCTTGATCTTGGGCGAAGTGAGGGTGCCGGTGCTGGCGTCGCCGCCGGCGTAGCTGTTCACCAACCCCTTGCCCTTGAACCCGCTCACCACCATCTGGTTGGGCAGCGTGCCGCGGACCGGCTTGTCGCCGAACGCCTTGCCCTCGGCTTTCCAGTCGCCGTAGGTGTCGCCTTCAAAGTCGGCCACGAGGATGTCGGGGTCGGCGGCGATGAGCGGAAGTGTGAACAACAGGAGCGAGGCGAGAGCGCGCATCCGAATCCCTCGGGGAGTGGGGGGCGGGTGCGAACAGAGTACGGTTGTGCAGCCGGCCTGCAAGCGGACGATGCTGGCGCGCTGACCCGCGGGAGAAACACTGGCACTGGGACCGCGGGCGCGGTACTCTCACACTGCTCTCATCAGTGTCGTCCGGTCTCTCCCCATCACTCCGGAGGTTCTCATGGTGACCGCGTCCTCTCCCCATCGGCCCGCGAATTCGCGTCGCGGGTTCACGCTGATCGAGTTGCTGGTGGTGATCGCCATCATCGCCATCCTGATCGGGCTCTTACTGCCCGCCGTGCAGAAGGTCCGCGAGGCCGCCGCACGGATGCAGTGCAGCAACAACGTGAAGCAACTGAATCTCGCCTGCCACAACTACGAGAGCGCCTTCGGCACCCTGCCGGCGTGGTCGATGATGACGAGCACCTCGTCCGGCTCGGCCCACTTCTACCTGCTCCCGTACATCGAGCAGGAGAACCTGTACCGCAACGCGAACGGGCACTCGTGGAACGTCCGCACGACACCGGTGAAGACTTTCGCCTGCCCGACGGACTTGACCAACTCGAACGGCGTGTTCTCCGGCGACGCCGTCGCCCAGAACGCCAACCGCATCTCCGTCGGCGGGGTGCCCTACGGTGCCACCTCGTACGTGATCAACGGGCAGGTGACGACGGCGATGCAGGAGAACGGGCACGCCACCCGCGGCAGCCGCACCCTGGTGAGCATCACCGACGGCACCAGCAACACGGTGCTGTTCTCCGAGCGGATGGCGTGGTGCATGGGGCCGAACTTCCCGGTCGCGGGCGTAACACCCAACCTGGGCACCGGCTCGTTCACGTACAGCATCTGGGCCCGCGGGCCGCGGCACGGCACCCTCAGCCCGTGGGTGGATGGCGCGCCGACCTCCACAACCCTCCCGCCGATCGCCAACAACTTGGTCTTCCCGGAAGGGTACACCTGGTGGGACAACCCGACGTTCGACCCGCCGTACCGCAACGCCACGCTCACCAACGGCCCCGGCCCGCGGAGCGACCCCGGTTTCCGCCAGTCGTGGAACGGCGGGGTGGTCAACCCCGGCGGCATCCAGGTGAACCCCCGCCCGCGGCAGTGCGACTACCGGCGGGTGCAAGCCCTGCACGGGAACGTGATGATCGCCGGGCTGTCCGACGGGAGCGTGCGGAACGTGACCGCCGCGGTGAGCGCGCTCACGTGGGCCTATGTCGCCACCCCAACCGGCGGCGAAGTGCTGGGGGGTGACTGGTGAACCGCCTCCTCACTCTCGGGTTGGGCGGGCTGGCGCTCGCCCTGGCCGCCGTCGGCTGCGGGCCGAGCGGCCCCAAGTTGGTGTCGCTGTCCGGCACCGTCACCCTCAAGGGCCAGCCGGTGCCGGCCGGGTACATCACCTTCACCCCGCCGGCCGGCGTCGGTGCGGTGCGGATGGTGGTCATCAAGGACGGCAAGTTCGACACGGCCGAGATGCAAGGGGCCGAGAAGGGCCTGCACCCCGGCCCGAACACGATCACCATCGCCGGGTTCAACGGGCAGAAGGAGAAGTTCTACGGCATGGGCAAGCAGATCTTCAACCCGGTGACGGAGCCGTTCACCGTGCCGGACGCCGGCGGGACGAAGGACTTCGTCGTGCCCGAGGCGGCCGGCAAGAACGTGAAGATCGAGCCGACCTCGGACGACTGACGAGACGTGCCGAGGTCGGAGTTCACGCTTCAGCGTGAGTGTCGCTCAGCATCACGCAGAAGCGTGAACTCCAACCCGGCTCCGGCTCAACCCTTCTTGCCGTACTTCGTCTCGGGCACTTCGGGCGACTCCGGGTCGAACCACGACGACTCGAAGGTGATCTGCTGCTTCTTCTCCATCGCCATGTTCGCGGTGAGCGCCAGAATCGCGTCGGCCATCGCGACCTCGCCGTGGCAGCGGGGCAGGATGTCGGCGTGCTTCATCTTGCCGTCCCCGTTCTTCTCGTAGCTCACCGGCTGCTTCATCTCCTGCCACCGCCGCACGCAATAGGCGAAGTGCTCCATCTCCTGGCGGTAGCCGCGGATGTCGGTGTCCCAGGCTGGGCCGCCCGGCCCCTTCGTGATGCTCGGCCCGCCCGCCCCGCCCCAGGTGCTGGCCGCCTCCATCACCGGCTTCTTGCCGTCGGCCGCCGTCACCTTCACGTTCGTGTCCTTCCCGCCGCTGCCCGCCTTGCCCGGCTCCATCTCCTTGAACAGGTAGGCGCTCGCCTCCTTCTCCACGATGAGCGTGCCGCGGCTGCCCATCAGGCACTCGCCGTAGTCCTCGAACCCGTTCGTGTTGAACGACGAGTATGTGACCACCACGATGTCGTTCGGGTTGGTCTGCGGGTGGTACTTCTTGCCGGGGAACTCGAAGGTGACGAACACGCCGTCTTCACTCTCGCGGGCGTTCGGGCCGGTCGGGTTCGCCTGCCGCGAGTCGCCGTAGAAGTATTGCCCGCCCACCCCGGTCACGCGGAGCGGGTGGACTTTGCCCAGGAAGATGCTGCTGGCGTCGAGTTGGTGGCTGCCCAATTCGGCCATCAGCCCGCCGCCGGTGCGGTCGAAGCACCGCCACCGCACCAGCTCTTCCAGGTTCTTGTACCCGAGGGCGGCCACCTTCTCCTGACTGAGTACGTCGGCGTCCACCTTGTAGATGGGCGGGTACCAGCCGTCGCGGAGTTCGGGCAGCTTGAACCGCTTCTCGTCGGCGATGGCCTTTTGCCCCGTCACCTTGCGTGCGGCGTCGGCGTCGAACGGCCACGAGTTGTTGCGGTGCCACAGGGCGCGAATGTGCTTGATGTCGCCGAGGATGCCATCGTTCACCAACTCGGCGGCGTGAGCGTACAGCAGGCTGTAGTGCCGCTGGTGGCCGATGTTCAGCAGCACGCCGTTCTTCTTGGCCGCGGCGATCATCTCCTTGCACTGGCCGATGGTGCGGGCCATCAGCTTCTCGCACAGCACGTGCAGGCCGGCTTCCATGCACTTGACGGCGATGTCCTTGTGGGTGAACAGCGGGGTGGCGATGACGACCGCGTCGAACTCCACCTCCTTGTCCGCCCGCGCCTTGAGCAGGGTGTCCACGCTGTCGTAGCTCTTGATCCCCGCCGCGGCCTTGCCGTAGATCTTGTTCAGCCCCTTCCGCGGGCCGTTCGGCTCCCCCTCGAAGATGCGGGTCTGGTTGTACGGCCGCACGTCGCACACGGCGACGAACTGGTTGTACTCCGGGTTGTGCTCGCCGATGAGCACCCCGCCCTCGTCGCCGATGCCGATGATGGCCATGCGGACGGGCTTGTTCCCCTTCCACTGGTCGTACCCGAAGTAGACCGCGGCGCTCACGGGGATGATGGCGGCACCGGCGGCGGCCGCCTTGAGGAATGTGCGGCGGTCGGGGTCTTTCTGCGACGCACCCAGGTCGGCGCGGGCCTGGTTGAAGTTGCGATGGCCGATCGCCTTTTCTTCGTCGGAGAGTTTCGTGGACATGTCGCAACTCCGGGGGTGTCGTGTGCGGTGGAATGGGCGTTGGCGGGAGGTCAACCACGCCCACCTCTCCCCGCCGGGGAGAGGTCGCCGGGGTG
>JANNDF010000800.1:0-2829 GCA_031387445.1 Planctomycetia bacterium | reverse complement strand
CTGAATGTCCGTCACCACGCCGCCCAGGTCGCGGCCGAGGGCGTTGCACCGCACGACGATCCGCCGGCGGGCGTTCTCCCGCTTGATCTGGTTCGCGCCGGCGTCCCCGCCGGTCGGCGGGGTGATGTCGGCCAGCTCCTTCAGCCGCACCTGCCCGCGGCCGTTCGGCAGGTCGAGCCGCAGTTCGCCCAGGTTAGCCACGTCCGCCCGGTCGCTCTCTTGCAGTCGCACCACCAGATCGAACCGCCGCTGCCCCTCCACCACCTGCGACACCACCTCGCCGTTCAGTGCGGTCTGGATGAACTGGTTCACCGTCTCGCGGTCGAGGCCGTGGTACGCCAGGTCGTCCGGCCGCAGCCGGATGTGAATCTCGTCCACCTTGCGGATCGGCTCGACGATCAGCGAACTCACCCCCTTGACCTTGCCCGCGGCGGCCTTGATGCGGGCAGCGGTCCGCTCCAGCGTGTCCAGGTCGTCGCCGTACACCTTGATGGCGATCTGCGCCGTGCTGCCCGAAATCAGGTGCGAGATCATGTGCGCGAGCGGCTGCTCGACCTCCACGTCGGCCCCGACCACCGCCTCCTTGACGGCGTCTTGCAGGAGTGTCAGCACCTGCTCGCGGCTCTTCCCGCAGTGCGGGTTGATGGTGACGAAGAACTCGTTCTCGTTCGGCGGGTCGGCGTGCTCGTCCATCTCGGACCGCCCGGTGCGGCGGCCGAACGCCAGCACCTCGCCGTTCGGGTTGGCGGCCGTTTTGCGGAAGCGGGCGATCACCCGGTCGGTCGCCTCGGACACGCGGTTGGACGCCTCGACCGACGACCCGGCCGGCAGCGACACGTTCACTTGCACGGTGCCCTCGTCGAACGCCGGCAGGAAGTCGGCCCCGAGCGTCGTCACCCGCCACCCGCAATAGGCGACCACCAGCCAGGTGAGCAGCAGCAGCGGCCCGGCCCACTTCATGCTGAACCGCACCAGGTGCCCGGCCAGCCACTTCAACCCCCGCAAGAGGAACCCGTCCTTGTCGCGGTGGACCGCCTTCGAGTGCGCCAGCAGGTAGTACGACAGCACCGGGGTGACGGTGAGCGACACCACCAGCGAGGCGAGGATGGACACGATGTACGCGATGCCGAGCGGGGCGAACATCCGCCCCTCGATGCCGCTCAGGGCGAACAGCGGGAGGAACACCAGCACCACCACCGCCGTGCCGAACACGATGGCCGTGCGCACCTCGCGGCTGGCCTCGTACACCACCCGCAACGCCGGCTTGGGCTTCGCGGCGTGGGTGTTCTCACGCAGCCGGCGGAAGATGTTTTCCACGTCCACGATGGCGTCGTCCACCAACTCGCCCATCGCCACCGCGATGCCGCCGAGGGTCATCACGTTGATGCTCAGGGCCGTGCCGGTGATCCACCCGACCAGCTTGAACACCACCGCCGTGACGACGAGCGAGAGCGGAATGGCGGTGAGCGAGATGAACGTGGTGCGGACGTTCAGCAGGAACAGGAAGAGGATGACGAGCACCAGCACCGCGCCGATGACGAGCGCCTCGCCGACGTTCCACACCCCGCGGTCGATGAACCCGCGGAGTTGGTAGATGTTCGGCTCCAGCACCACGTCGGGCGGGAGCGACGGCTCCACCTCCCGCATGGCCGCCTCCACCGCGGCGGTCAGCCCACGGGTGTCTGTGTTCGCCTGCTTCACGACGGTGACGAGCACGCCCGGCTCGCCGTTCACGCTCGCGTCGCCCCGCTTCACCTGCGGGCCTTCGGCCACCGTCGCCACCTGTTCGAGGAGCACCGGCCGCTTGTCCGTCACCTTCACCGGGATCTTCTTCAGGTCGGCCACCACCCGCGGGGCGTCCGGCCCCAGCCGGCCGATCACCCGCACCGGCGTCTCCAGTTCGCCCCGCTCGACGAACCCGCCGGTGGCATTGCCGTTGTTCGCCTTCAGCGCCGCCTCCACGTCGGCCAGTGTCACCCCGAACTCGCTCATGGCGGTCGGGTCGGCCAGCACCTGATACTGCTTCCGCCCGCCGCCGACGGTGAGCACCTGGGCCACGCCGTGCACCTTGAGCAGCCGCGGGCGGACCACCCAGTCGGCGAGCGTCCGCAGGTCCATGCGGCGCTGCGACTCGGACGGAAAGGCGATCTCGCGGCGGGTGTCGTCGATCACCGCCCGCGCGGTGCGTGCGCCCGCGGTCGGTGCGTCCCACGTCTCATCCGATGCACTGATCGCCTGCCACTTGGTCAGGTCGCGGCGGTCGGTCGGCTTCCACACCTTCAGTGACGGTGCGGTGTCACCCGTCGGAATTCGCTCGGCGTAGAACGGCGTGCCGGGGACCGGGGCCAATTCCCCGCCCGTCGGCCCGGCCCGTCGCGTCATGCCGGCCAGCACCACCTGGCCCATCATCGCCCCCGGCGGGGACATCTGCGGGCGGACGTCGGCGGGCAGGTCGCCGGCGACGGTGGCCAGCCGCTCCTGCACCACCTGCCGGGCGGCCTTCATGTCGGTGCCCCAGCCGAACTCGACCGTCACGGCCGACAGCCCGTAGCCCGATTGCGTCCGCACGTCGGTCACGCCGTTCGCCCCGAGCAGCGCCGCTTCGAGCGGGTAGGTGACGAGCGTCTCCACCTCCTCCGGTGCCAACCCCGGACACTCGGTCATGACCGTCACCCGCGGGCGGTCGAGGTCGGGGAACACGTCCACCGGCAGCGTGGTGGCCAGGTACCCGCCATACCCGAGCAGCACGAGCGCGACCACCACCACGAGCGGGCGGTGGCGGAGCGAGAAGCGAATGACCGCGTTCAGCATGGTGGTGGCCGCAAAGTA
>JANNDF010000938.1:0-2698 GCA_031387445.1 Planctomycetia bacterium | reverse complement strand
GCTCACGCCGGCGGTTCCAGCACCTCCACCATTGCACCGGACGCGGGGCTGCGCTACCCTGTCCGCATGGCCGAAACGCTCAGCGGCGTGATCGAACGCATCACGTTCCACAACCTGGACAACGGGTACTGCGTGCTGCGGGTGCAGGCCCGCGGGCACCGCGATCTCGTCACGGTGGTCGGGCACCTGTCGCAGGTGATCGCCGGCGAGTTCGTGGAGGGGAGCGGCGAGTGGCAGGTGGACCGCCAGCACGGGCAGCAGTTCAAGGCGGCGGAGTTGCGGACCACCCCGCCGCACACCGCTAGCGGCATCGAGAAGTATCTGGGCAGCGGGCTGGTGAAGGGCGTCGGGCCGAAGTACGCGGCGAAGATCGTGGAGGTGTTCGGCGAGCGGACGCTGGAGGTGATCGACAAATCGCCGTCGTTCCTCACGCAGGTGAAAGGCATCGGGCCGAAGCGGATCGAACTCATCCGCGAGAGCTGGAAGCAGAACCAGGCGGTCCACAAGATCATGACCTTTTTGCAGAGCTTCGGCATCGGCACGGCGCGGGCGGTGCGGATCTACAAGCAGTACGGCGAGAACGCCATCGAGCAGGTGCGGCAGAACCCATACCGCCTGAGCACCGACATCTGGGGCGTCGGGTTCAAGACCGCCGACGAACTGGCGCTGAAGCTGGGCATCCCCCGCGATTCGCCCAAGCGGGCACAGGCCGCCGTGCGGCATGTGTTGCAGGAGGGCAGCGGCAACGGGCACGTCGGGCTGCCGGAACACGTGGTGCTGGAGAAGACCGTCGAACTCACGCAGATCGCCACCGAGGGCATCGCCGAGGCCATCGAGCAACTACGGATCGAAGACGAGATCGTGCGGGACGATCCGGTGCGTGCCGCCGGAACTCGGAACGCGATTGAGGGGGTGGAAGACGGCGCACTGCTCTACCTGAAGCCGCTGTTTATGGCCGAACTCGGCGTCGCCCGCGGGGTGAAAGCACTGCGGATTGGAGAACACCCGCTGCCCGAAGTGGACGTGGAGAAGGCGCTCGGCTGGGTAGAGAAGAAGATGGGCATCGAGTTCGCCGAGAAGCAGCGCGACGCGGTGCGACAGGCGGTCACGAACAAGGTGCTGGTACTCACCGGCGGGCCGGGCACCGGCAAGACGACGATCGTGCGGGCCATCATCGACATCTTCGCCGCAAAGAACCTGAAGGTCGGGCTGTGCGCCCCCACCGGCCGGGCGGCCAAGCGGCTGAGCGAGAGCACCGGCCGCGAGGCGAAGACCATTCACCGCCTGCTCGAATTCGACGCCGGCATCGGCACCTTCAAGCGGAGCAAGGAGAACCCGCTCGACCTGGAACTGCTCGTCGTCGATGAGACGTCGATGCTCGACGTGGTGCTGGCGAACCAACTGCTGCGGGCGGTGCCGTCGTGGGCGTGCGTGCTCCTGGTGGGCGACCGCGACCAGTTGCCGAGCGTGGGTGCGGGCAGCGTACTGGCCGACGTGATCGACTCCGGGTCGGTCGCGGTGGTCCGCCTGACCGAGGTGCAACGGCAGGCCAATTCGAGTTGGATCGTGCGAGCCGCCCACGCCATCAACAGTGGGAATGAGCCAGAGTCGGCCCCGCCGGGCGGGAACGGCGACTTCTTCTTCATCGAGGCCGACGAACCGTCGCAAGTGATCGACCGCATCGTGACGATGGTGAAGACCCGCATCCCGGCCAAGTTCGGCCTCGACCCGTTCAAGGACGTGCAGGTGCTGTCGCCGATGAACAAGTCCGAACTCGGCGTGGCCAATCTGAACAAGGTGCTGCAAGAGGCGCTGAACCCGAGCCGCGGGCCGCAACAGGAAGTCACCCGCTTCGGCGTCACGTTCCGCACCGGCGACAAGATCATCCAGATGAAAAACAACTACACGCGGGAGGTGTTCAACGGCGACATCGGCCGCGTGCTGGGCATCGACCAGACGGACCAACTGCTGAACGCCGAGTTCGACGGCCGTGTGGTCGAGTACGAGTTCACGGACCTGGACGAGTTGCAACTGGCGTACTGCACCAGCATCCACAAGAGCCAGGGCAGCGAGTACCCGGCGGTGGTGATCCCCTGCCACACGCAGCACTTCGTCATGCTGCAACGCAACCTGCTTTACACCGGCATTACCCGCGGGCGGAAGTTGGTGACTGTGGTGGGCAGCCGCAAGGCGCTGTGGCTGGCGGTCACGCGGGCCGACCAGAGCCGTCGGTTTTCTCTACTCAAGTGGCGACTACAACAGCCGGAAGCGGAGCCGACCAGTTGACCACGCCCGACACACCACCACCGTCGTTCGACCCGGCGACCGCCTACCACGAGGCCGGTCACGCCGCGGTCGCGCTCGCGTTGGGCCGCCCCGTCCACCGCGTCAGCGTGCTGCCGAATCAACAACTGCTCGGCAAGTGCGAGTTCCGCAAAGGCGTACAGCGGCCCAGCGACGACTGGATCGAAACGGAAATCCTCATCTCGCTCGCCGGCATGGTGGCCGAAGCCCGGCACACGGGTGTGTACGACCGCGAGGCCGCCGGCCGCGACCTGCGGTACGCGCGCAAGCTGATGCTCTACCGGGCCAGCGAGCGGAGCCTCGAACGCTACGAGCGGCGGATGTTGTCCAAAACAGAGAACGTGCTGAACGCCGACGCCGTGTGGCGGGCGGTAGAACTGATGGCGGCGGAGTT
>JANNDF010000781.1:0-5833 GCA_031387445.1 Planctomycetia bacterium | reverse complement strand
GGGCTTGGGGTAATTGAACGGTCCAAACGAGCCGCAAGCGTGAGCGACGGGAGGCATCAAAACTCCGGTCGCTCACGATTTTCGTCTCCCGTCGCCCACGCTTCCGGCTCGTCTACATCGCCACCACGTTCGGCGTTTTGCCGGGCGAGCGGGTGAGGGTGTAGCCCATCGCTTCGAGCATCCGCTCGGCCTCGGCGTTGCGCTCCAGGATCACCACCGGTTTGTCGCGCGCCAGCAGCTTCGTCATGCCGGCGAGCACCTTCGGCTCGTACCCCTCGGCGTCGATCTTTACCAGCCGCACCGGGCCGGGCAGGGCGAGCGCATCGACCGACAGCACCAGGCACTTCAACTCCGCCGCCGGATCGACGCGGGCCAGGTAGCTGCCGTCGGCTCCGGTGGGCACGCTCATGCCCACCGTGCCCACGGCTTCGCCCACCGCGGCGTTCAGCAGCGTGACGTTCGGGAACGGGTACGCCTTGCTGTTGGCCGTCAGGGCGGCGAAGGTGGTCGGCACCGGTTCGAACGCGATCACCCGCCCGGTCGCCCCGACGAGTCGGCTCATGCGAGAGGCGTAGTGGCCGATGTTCGCGCCGACATCCAGGGCGGTGTCGCCGGGCCGCAGCCACTCGATCAGGCGGTCCCATTCGGGTTCGGGCGAGCGGAACCGTCCGCGGGCCATCTGCCGGCGGTGGTGCCACGCGCGGAGGGAGGTGTGGAGCGAACCGGGCAACAGCGAGACGAGGGAACGGACCACAAGCCACCTCCGTGTGGTGAGACGCGGGCAGACATGGTAACAGGGCGGGGGGAAGGGGGGCTAGAGCGACTTCGAGGCGAGCGGGGGGGCGTCAGCCCCCTGGTTCCGAACCAGCCCGCTCACGCGGGCCGCTCGCCCAGACCCTATCGCCCCCACTCCTCTCGGTCGCCGGGTTGCGGCACGGCCACGTCGCCGAACCCCAGTTCGCCGAGCGTGCCGGCCAGCGCTTCGGCCTGCTCCCGCTCGCCGTGGATCAGCCGCACCTTCTTCACCTTGCCGGCCAGCGGCCCCAGGTACGCGCGGAAGTCGTTCACGTCGGCGTGCCCGCTGAACCCGTCCAGGTGGACCACCTCGATCCACTTGTTCCACTCTTTGCCCTGGATCCAGACCGTCGGCTTGTTGTCCGTCAGCCGCCGGCCGGTGGTGCCCGGCGCCTGGAAGCTGACCAGGATGACGGCGCACCGCGGGTCGTCCACCACGTGCCGCAGGTGGCCGACGATCCGTCCGGCGTCGCACATGCCGCTGCTGGCGATGATGATGTGCGGGCCGGATTTCAGCGTCAACTCCTGGCTCGCCTCGTAACTGCGGATGTAGCTCACGCCGTCCCCGCCGAGCAGCCCGTGGCCTTCGCGCACGGCCTCGGCCACCGTCGGGTCGAGGCTGTCCGGGTGCGAGCGGTACACCTCCGCCACCTGCCCGGCGAGCGGGCTGTCCACGAAGATCGGCACCTTCGGCACCTTGCCCGCCCGCAGGCCGAGTTGCAGGAAGTGGATGATGAGCTGGCAGCGGCCCAGGCTGAACGCCGGGATGAGCACCTTGCCGCCGCGGGCGATGGTGGCACTCACCGCCGCGTACAGCTTCTCGATAGTGGCGTCGAGCGCCGTGTGCGTGCGGTTGCCGTAGGTGGACTCGCACACCAGCAGGTCGGCCGCGGGCACGTCGCCGGTCGGCTTGAGTAGCGGAATGCCCCGCCGCCCCAGGTCGCCACTGAAGGTGAGCGCCCGCCGGCCCGCCGGTCCCGGCGCGGTCATGTGGACCATCGCCGACCCGAGGATGTGCCCGGCCTCAATGAACTTGAACCCGACCCCGCCGCCCAGGTCCGTCATCTGCCCGTACTTCACGCTCACCACCCGGTCGAGCGCGCGGTCCACGTCGGCGTACGTGTACAGCGGCTGCACCCACGGCTCGGCGTAGTTGCGGGCGATGTTGATGTGGGCGGCCTCCTCCTCCTGAATCTTGGCCGAGTCGCGGAGCATGACGGCCAGCAGGTCGTGCGTGGCGGGCGTCGCGTACACCGGGCCGGTGAACCCCTGCCGCACGAGGGTGGGCAGGTTGCCGCTGTGGTCGATGTGGGCGTGGCTGATGATGACGGCGTCGATCTGGTCCGGGTGGAACGGGAACCGCCCGTTCCGCTGGCGGGACTCCTCGCGGCGGCCCTGGTTCAGCCCGCAGTCGAGCAGGATGCGTCGGCCGGCGGCGTCGGCCAGGTGCATCGACCCGCTCACGCTGCTGGCCGCCCCCCAGAAGGTGATGGCCGGCTCGGGCGGGCCGCCGGGCGGTGTCAACGGGTCGGGTGGTGTGGTGCTCATTCCCCAATTCTAGGTGGGCGGGGAAGGGTGGGGCGTGCGATCCGGCCGACCGCCCTTAGAATGTGCCGACACGGCTACCCTTCGGCGGATTCGCCATGCTCGTCGGACAGACCCTCGGTAACGCGACCAAAGGGGCGATCCTCATCGAGAAGGAACTCGGCAGCGGGGCCATGGGCACCGTCTACCTCGGGCGGCTGACGGCCGGCGGGAAGGTGCGGCCGGTCGCCCTGAAGATGGTCTCCCTCGGCCTGCTCGGCAACGAGTCGGCCATGAAGCGGTTCACCCGCGAGAGCGCCATCCTCCAGCAGCTCAAGCACCCGCACATCGTCCGCCTGTACGGCACCGGGCACTACCGCAACACCCCGTACATCATCATGGAGTACGTGGACGGTGAGCCGATGGACAAGGCGCTCACCCGTCGCGGGCGGCTCGGCTGGGAGGAGGTGTTCGGGTACGCCAAACAGTTGTGCGACGCCCTCCAGCACGCCCACGAGAAGGGCATCATCCACCGCGACCTGAAGCCGTCCAACCTGATGATCACCCCGGAGGGCGTTCTCAAGCTGGCCGACTTCGGCATCGCCAAAGACACCGACGTGACCGCCCTGACCGGGGCGAACAGCACCATCGGCACGGCCGCGTACATGTCGCCCGAGCAGTGCCGCGGGGCGAAAGACCTGTCCGCCAAGTCGGACCTGTACTCCCTCGGCGTGGTCATGTACGAGCTGATCACGGGGAAGAAGCCGTTCTACGCCGAGACGACGATGGACATGTTCCTGATGCACGTGAACGAGACGGCCGTGCGGCCCGGCCGCCTGATGCCGGACATGCCGGTGTGGGTGGACAACCTGATCATGCACCTGCTGGAGAAGGCGCCGGAGACGCGGCCGTACGACGCGGCCACCGTGAAGAGGATGCTCGAGGAGATCGAGGCGAAGGTGGAGAGCCACCAGAGCGCCGGGCTGGACGTGGCCACCGCCCGCCGCGCCGACCGCAAGGCGTCCGACGAGACGGTGACGGACGCCGACCGCGAGGCGGCCCGTGCCCTCAAGGGCAAGAAGAAGAAGAAGAAGAAGAAGGTGCCGCTGCTGCAACAGGGGTGGGTGAAGGCGGCCGGGCTGGGGGTGGTGCTGGCCGGGCTGGTGGGCATCGGCGTGTGGCTCATGTGGCCGCCCAGCCCGGACAAGGCGCTGGCGGAACTGAAAGCCGCCCCGGATGAGAACAAGCGGGAGGCGGCCGCGGCGTTCCTGTCCCAGTACGGCGGGTCGGGTCACCCGAGCGTGGACGAGGCGAAGGCCGTCTTCAAGACCGCCCAGACGAAGTACATCGAGGGCACCCTGCTGAACCGGGCCGGGAAGAGCAGCGACGCGAAGGTGAAGGCCAGGAGCACGCAAGAGGGGGAAGACGAGGCGGTGATGCGGAACGTGTGGGACGCCATCGACGCCGAGCGGGCCGGCAAGCTGACCGACGCCAAACGGCACTGGCAGTTCGTGAAGGACAAGGTGCCCGAGCCGGACTGGACCCAGATCGGCGACCTGGACAACCTGCGGTACACGCCGAACAAGTGGGTGGCGGAGAAGCGGCTGGCCGACCTGGACGCCGTGCCCAAACTGTACGCCCAGTTGCAGCAGAAATTGGACACGGCCCGCGTGAACGAGGACTTCCCGACCGGCAACCCGTCCGACCCGGAGTTGAACGCCTTCCGGGCGGTCCGGCTGGAACTGTTCGGCGACCCGGCCAAGGCGAGCAAGGTGTGGGACGGTTTGGCGTCGTCTCAGATCGCCGACGTGCTAAACCTGCGGTGGTTCCTGCTGGCCGCCGACCGCGGGGCCAGCACCCGCCTGGATAAGGACAAGGAAGCCGAGGCCGCCGCCAGGCGGGTGGACGCGGTGACGAAGAAGTTTCGTGCGGCGACCGAACGGTGGGAGAAGGCGAAGGACGACAAGAGCGACCTGGTCGGCCCGCGGGAGGTGCGGAACGCCTGCCGCGACCTGATCGAGCTGTACGACGACGAGAAGGACGACGCCATCAAGAAGGCGGTGGCCGACGCCAAGCCGCTGCTCGCCGCCGCCGAGAAGCGGTAGGAGCCGATCCCGCCAGTCGCCGGGTCCGAGGTCGGCCCGGGCAGCGGAACTGGCTTGCACCATCCGGGTTCGGCCGTAACCTTTCCCCATCACCCCCCGCCTCTGTTTGCGCCGGCGGGCTACGTCGCGCCCAGCGGCTTGAGCGAAGACCCCTGTTCGTTCACGGGCAGCCGCGACCGGCGTTGTCTGGTGCCTTGACCCCCCCGACACCCCCGCCACCGGCCGCCCGCCGGGCGCGTCGGGGTTGGTGACAAGACATGCCCGACGCGCCCGGTGACATTGCCGCGAACAAGAGGTTGTTCGCGGCCACCAAACCGTTCGCCCAAGAGATCCCGTTCAAGAGTTGGTGGTACGTCGCCTCCACGTTCGTGCTGGTCGGCACGTTTCTGGTGAGCGCGGCGCTTGTTCCCTGTTGGCCGGTCCAGTTGGTCCTGTCGGTTCTGGGCGCGTTGGTCATGGTGCGGGCGTTCATCCTGTACCACGACTACGTTCACACCGCCCTGTTGTACCGGTCGCGCTTCGGGAAGGTCATCTTCTTCGTCTTCGGCCTGCTGGCGCTCACGCCGCCCCGCTATTGGCGGTACAGCCACAACTTCCACCACGCGCACGTCGGCAAGCCGGTCCACGGGCGGAGTGACCCCCTCCCGCTGGTCATCTCCGACGTCGGCTCCTTCCCCCTCATGACCACCGAGCAGTGGCGCGGGGCCTCGTTCCGGCAACGCCTGCACTACCGCGTCATTCGCCACCCGCTCACGATTCTGATGGCTTACCTGACCGTCTTCGCGGTCGGCCTCTGCCTGATACCGCTGCTGAAGAATCCGCGAAAGTACTGGGACGGCGGCCTGGCACTCCTGATCCACGCGGGGGTGATCGCGGCCCTGTGGGTGTTCTGCGGACTGCCCGTCGTCTTCTTCGCGATCCTCCTGCCGTTCACGCTGGCCGCCATGATCGGCGCGTACCTGTTCTACGCGCAGCACAATTACGAGGGCATGCGGGTGGTGCCGGGCGACCACTGGTCCTACTTTCAGGGGTCGCTCCAGTCGTCGAGTTACATGAAACTGGGGCCGGTCATGAGCTGGTTCACGGGGAACATCGGCTACCACCACGTTCACCACCTGAACGCGCGCATCCCCTTCTACCGGCTGCCCGAGGCGATGGCCGCCATCCCGGAGTTGCAGACGGCCGCGGTCACCACGCTCAGCCCGCGGGAGATCTTCATGTGCTTCCACCTGAACCTGTGGGACGTGGAGAATCAACGGCTCGTCGGCTACCGTGACGCCTTCCGGCCGCCCGCGGACGCGGGCCAAATGTCCACCGTGACGGCCGACACAACTTCCAGGAGCGAGTTGACGGGTGTGTCAACGGAGGCCCGCCCGTGAGGGAGGGCGCCAGAAGCTTCTGGCGCCCTC
>JANNDF010000758.1:0-2004 GCA_031387445.1 Planctomycetia bacterium | reverse complement strand
CGATGTCGGTCATCTCGCCGGCGGAGAAGAACTTGAGCAGCACCACCTTTCCCTTGAGCTCGGCCGGCTTCACCTCCTTCCCCTTCCACTCGGCCATCTCGCCGAGGGCGGGGGCCGCCTTGCCGCGGAGCGCACCCACCTGGCTCGGCTCCACTTCCAGCTTCACCGTTTTCCCCTCCGGGCCGACGGCGACGGCGTGCGTGTGGCTGAACGTGGGGTAGGTGTTCTCGCCGGGCGAAATCTCCTCCTTCAGGTACTCGCCGCGGGCGAGCAGCTTGTACTCGCCGATGGGCACGGTGAACTCGAACTCGGACTTGTGCGAGTGGAACGCGAGCACCCAGATGACGTTGTGGACGCACAGGTACACGTTCGTCGCCCCGACATCCACCCCGCCCTTGCCCACCACCTTGCCGGTCAGCTTCGCCTCCGGTCGCAGAACGACGGTGACACCCCCCATGATGCGGGCCGGCGAGATCGGTTCGAGGGTCGCCAGCTTCCGCGTCTCATGGCGGACGTACAGCACGCCGTTCGGCTTGAACCCGTCATTCCCGCCGAGGGTCGGATCGAACGTGACCTCGCCGGCTTTGTTCGTCGGCGGCAGCGGCGGAAGGGTTTCGGTGTTGATCGCCACCGCCTTGTAGGGCTTGCCCTTCTCGACCGAGATGTTCGTCTCTTGCGTGCTGGTGGAGAGGGACTGGCACACCACCGCCCCCTCGACCGGCTTGCCGTCGCCGTCCACGCACGTCACTTTGAACTCCTTCAGCTTCGCCGGGTCGAAGTCCTTCGCCTTCTTTTTCAGGGTGAAGCGGAATTGCTTCAGCTTCGGGCCGGTGGTGAAGTCCTTCGGCCGCGGGTCGTCCGGCGTGCCCGCCAGGCAGATCTCGAGCGCCTCGCCGTCGATGCGGTAGATGCCCTTCAGCGTGCCGTCCTTGAACCCCATCACCTTCTTTGCCAGCTCGTTCACGGTCATGTCGAAGGTTTTGGGCGACGCGGTCGCGTCGAGTTTGAACGTCGTCTTCCAGTCGAACCCCTGGTACTTCGTCACGTTCAGTTTCGCCCCGTCGAACGACACCACCGAGTGCCACGCCTGATTGATGCCGTTGCTCCCGCCGATGGCCTCGGCCGAGTCGAACACCCACTCGCCCTGCACCCGCTCCTGGTCGGATTTGGCCTTCGGCGGGTCGGCGGGGGCTGGCTCCTTCGGCTCGTCCGCCATGAGTGACGCGGCATACCCGCCGCCGAGCAGCACCACCGCGGCAACTGCGATCACGGCGAGCGAGCGGCGGGCGAACGTGTGCAGCGTCAACATGCGGGTGACTCCGTGGGCGACGGCCGCCGCGCGATTCCCCTGTGTGGCGGGGGCGAACGCGGCCGTCACGATGGTTCGGACGAATTCGGGGGCGAGGGCCGACCCGCGGGGCAGGTCGGCGAGGAACACGGCGACGGCAGGCACGACCACCCCGCGGGCGAGCAGCCGTTCCCGCAGCAAGGTTTTGGCGCGACTCAACCGACCGGACAGCGTGCCGAGCTTCACGTTCAGTTGGCGGGCGGCCTCGTCGTAGCTCAGCCCTTGCAGGCAGCACAGCACGAGCGGCAGGCGGTAGCGGTCGGGCAGGCGGTTCAGTTCGGCGTCGAGGTCGGGGATGGTGTCGTCACCCGGCGGTTCACACCGCCGGTTCGCCAGATCAACAGACGGCTCACGCCGGCCGCGCGCCACCTTCAGGGCACACCGATACGCCACTTGGACCAGCCAGCCGCCGACGGCGGTCCGCACAGTGTCGGCCTTGCGGGCGAACACCAGGAACGCCGCCTGCGCTGCGTCTTCGGCGTCGTGGCGGTGGCGGAGGACCCGCCGGCACACCTCGAACACCAGCCGCGAGTGCCGCCAGACGAGCAGTTCGAACGCCGCCTCGTCGCGGTCGGCGACGAACCGCCGCAGCAGTTCGCCGTCCGCGGTGGGCGTTTCGGGGGTGACGGGGGGGAGCGGCATCACCCCAATAGAGG
>JANNDF010000750.1:0-7182 GCA_031387445.1 Planctomycetia bacterium | reverse complement strand
GCCCCTCGCTCGCGCGTCGGCCAAACTTGTTGACGCCTCCCTCCCCCACGGCGTCACATCATGTCTCGCACACTTCCACTCCTACTCCTGCTCGCCTCGACCGTCACCGCCGCCGACTGGCCGGACATCTCCCCCGCCGTCTTCGACAAGGATGACCCGAAGACCAAAGACTTCCCCAAGATGGTGTCGGCCGATCTGCGGAAGCGGACGCAGGAGGCGAACGAGCGCGAGTCCAAACTGTTCGCCGCGATCAAGACGAAGGCTGAGTGGGAGAAGTACCGCGACGAACGCATCACCAACCTCCGCCAGTCGCTCAGCATGGTCCCTGCCGTACCCAAGAAGAAGACGGCGGTGGTGACGACCAAGACCATTGACGGCGACGGGTTCGTCATTCGCAACACGCTGTACGAGTCGCGGCCGGGTTGGTGGGTGACGGCGAACCTCTACCTGCCGGCGAAGCCGCCGGAAAAGATGCCGGGCATCGTCATCGCTCACTCGCACCACGGCGGCAAGAGCGGCGGCGAATTGCAAGACATGGGCATGACGTGGGCGCGCGCGGGCGTGGCCGTGCTGGTGCCCGACCAACACGGCTACGGCGAACGGCGGCAACACGACTTTAACAGCGACAAGGACTACCCCAAGCCGTTCAAGGCCGGCCGCCAGGATTACTTCTTCCGCTACATGTCGAACCTGCAACTGAGTGCAGCCGGCGACAGCCTGATGGGGTGGATGGCGTGGGATCTGATGCGGGGTGTTGATGTGCTGCTGCAACAGCCGACCATCGACCCGAAGCGGATCATCCTGATGGGCAGCGTGGCCGGCGGCGGTGACCCGGTCGGCGTGACCGCCGCACTCGACGACCGCATCGCCTGCGTGGTGCCGTTCAACTTCGGCGGGTGGCAACCGGAGTCGAGCGCACTGGACAACCCCGACCGCGACTTCGACTGGTTCGGCGACGGCTATTGGGAGAGCACCCGCGGACTGCGTGGCGGGGCGGACGGCGGGTTCGCCCACTTCGTGATCGTCGGCAGCGTGGCCCCGCGGAAGGTGCTCTACAGTCACGAGTTCGCCTGGGATGCGAAGACCGACCCGGCATGGCCGCGGCTGCAAAAGGTGTTCGACTTCTACGACGCGAAGGACTCGTTGCGGGTCGCACACGGTGCCGGCACGGTGCGGGCGAGTGGGCAGGGCAACACCCACTGCAACCACATCGGCGCCGAACATCGCAAGATGATCCACCCGGCACTGAAGGACTGGTTCGGCATCCCAATCCCGACCGAGTACAGCAAGCCGCTGCCGTCGAGCGAGCTGAAGTGCTGGACCGACGACGCGCGGAAGGAACTCAAGCCGAAAAGCCTGCCTGAAGTGCTGGCCTGGCGAGCCGAGGCGTGGCAAGCGGACTTGCGCAAGCCGCCGGTGATCGAGTGGTGGAGGGTGGGCAACTCGGAGCCGGTGAAGCCGGAGGTACTGGAAGGTAAGGCCGAACAGGTGATCGGCGGGAAGTTGGTTCGCGTCGCATTGACCACCGATCCGGGCATCACTGTACCGCTGTTGCTCATCACCCCGGACGAGGCGAAGGGCAAGACGCCGACGGTGGTGATGGTGGCGAGCGGCGGAAAAGCGGGGTTTCTGAAGGAACGGGGCGAAGCACTCACCGAATTGCTGAAGGCGGGCGTGGCGGTGTGTCTGGTGGACGTTCGCGGCACGGGCGAGACGCGACCGGGCACGTCGGCCGACCGCGGCAGTTCACGCACCTCTGTTTCGCAACAGTCGCTCATCCTCGGTCAGCCGATGCTCGGTGCCCAACTCCGCGACCTGCGAACCGTGCTGAAATGGCTGGCCGCCCGTGACGGCATCGACGGCAAACGCCTCGCCGTGTGGGGCGACTCGTTCGCCAAAGTGAATCCGAAAGACACGGTCGTGGCGGTGCCGCTGGAGGTGGAAGGACCGGCGATCAGCGAACCGGGCGGGGCGAACCTGGCACTGCTGGCCGGGTTGTACGAGACGAACGTGAAGGCGATCTACGCCCGCGGCGGCATCGATCCGAGCGACCCGCTCACCGGCAGCCCGTACCTGTACCTGCCGCACGATGCGGTGGTGCCGCAGCCGCAGCCGATGGGTTCGCTCGCCGCGATGTTGGAAAGGGCGAAAGCGGTGAAGTACGAGGCGACAGTGGACGTTCACAACAAGGCGACCGGTGACAAGCCGTTGTCAGTCAAGGACGCCGCGAAGTGGGTGGCGGGGAAGCTGAAGTAGTGTCTAGACGAGTGAGCGACCGGAGGATTGTTGCCCCCGGTCGCTCACGCTCCCGGCTCGTGGACTTACTTCTTCCCCGCCCACACCACCCGCCCCGGCGTGCCGGTGCGGATGCTGTACAGCACCCCGCCGCCGGTGATGTACAGCGTCTTGCGGTCTTCGCCACCGAACGCACAGTTCGTCACCTCGTCCGTCGGCACCGGCAGGAACTCCAGCAGCTTGCCGTCCGGACTCAGCACATAGATGCCGCCCTTCACGTCGGCGGCGGGTTCGGCCGGCGGGTTCGCCTTGTTCAGCCCGCCGGCGACGTACAACCGCCCCTTCTCGTCCTGCTTCAACCCGTCCGGCCCGCGGCCCTTGCCCCAGTCGTACACCTTCGTCTTGCTCTTCGCGTCCACCTCGCCGTCCTTCAGGTCGAACCGCCACAGGGTGCGTGCCCCGCCGGTGTCGTTGTTGTTGTCCGCGACGTACAGGTACTTGTCGTCTGCGGACACCAGCACCCCATTCGCCCGCTCCACCTCGCGGCCGATCACACGATGAACCATTCCGTCGGTGTCGATGCGGTAGACGCCCTCGATCGTCTTGCCGTCCTTGTCCAGTTGCTCCATGCCGTCCCTCGGTCCGTACCGCGGGTCGCTGAAGTAGATGCGGCCCTTGCTATCCACGGTGATGTCGTTCGGCTGGTTGTACTTCTTCCCGCCGAACGAGTCGGTCAGCACGGTCAGTTTGCCGTCCGGGGTGGTGCGGGTGACGCGGCGCTGCACCGGCTCGCACGCCAGCAGGCTGCCGTCGCGGTCGAACAGCAGGCCGTTGGTGCCGGCGTCTTTCCGGTGAACCGAACTCTTGCCGTCGGTGTCCAGTCTGTTGATGTGGCCGTTGCCGCTGGTGAGCACGCCGAGTTTCGGGTGCCACGCCGGGCCTTCGCCGGCCACGCCCTTCTCGGCAACGACTTTCAGCTTGGCCCCCTTCTCGAAGATCGGGTCTTCGGCGAAGGCGAGGGCAGGGATGAGCAGGCCGAGTACGGCCACAGGAACACGCATGGGAGAGCCTCGGAACGGTGGGATTCGGGTGAATTGACAAACCCGCCCCGACCGATAAATTGAGAGAATCAGGCCCGATAGCCAAGTGGTAAGGCAACGGTTTGCAAAACCGTCATCCCCGGTTCAAATCCGGGTCGGGCCTCTCGAACACCTCACCGGCCGACGGGCCACACCCGTCGGCCGTCGTCGTTATGCACGACTTCCCTTTGATTGCCACCATTGCCGCCGGGTTCACCGCCGCGTGGGTGCTCGGCCTGATCACCCAGCGGCTGAAACTGTCGCCCATCGTCGGCTACCTGCTCGCCGGCGTGCTCATCGGCCCGCACACGCCCGGCTTCCAGGGGGACGAAAAGCTGGCCCACCAGTTGGCCGAGGTGGGGGTCATCCTGCTCATGTTCGGGGTCGGCCTGCACTTCCACGTGGGCGACCTGATGGCCGTCAAAGGGGTGGCCGTGCCGGGGGCGGTGGTGCAGTGTGCGGTGGTGACGGCCGCCGGCATGGGCGTGTGTGCGGCGTTCGGGATCGACCTCGGCACCGGGGCGGTGATCGGGGTGGCCCTGTCGGTGGCCAGCACGGTAGTGCTCATGCGGGTGTTGACCGACGGCGACGTGCTCACGTCTCCCGCCGGGCACATCGCCGTCGGCTGGTCGCTGGTGCAAGACGTGGTGACGGTGGTGGTGCTGGTGCTCATCCCGGTGCTCGGTCACCCGCCGGCCGGCACCGAACAGCCCGCCGGTGGGGAGGCGGCGGCGGGCGTGGAGGTCGGCTTCTGGGGGCACCCGGCCGTGGCCGTGGGTGTGGCTCTGGTGAAACTGGCCGCGATGGTGGCGGTGGTGCTGGTGGCCGGCTCGCGGGTGGTGCCGTGGGTGCTCACTCGCGTCGCCCGCCTCCGCTCCCGCGAGCTGTTCACCCTCACCGTCCTCGTGTTCTCGGTGGCCATCGCGGCCGGCTCCTACGCCCTGTTCGGCGCGTCGATGGCCCTGGGCGCGTTCCTGGCCGGCATGGTGGTCGCCCAGTCGCCGGTCAGCCACCAGGCGGCAGCCGACGCCCTGCCCCTGCGGGATGCGTTCGCCGTCCTGTTCTTCGTCTCGGTGGGCATGCTGTTCGACCCCATGTTCCTGATCCGCCAGCCGCTGCTCATGCTCGCCGCGTTGGGCGTTATCCTGCTGGTCAAACCGCTGATCGCCCTGCTCACGGTGGCGGTCCTGGGGCACTCGTCCCGCACCGCCCTCATCGTCGCCCTCGGCCTGTCCACGGTCGGCGAGTTCTCGTTCATCCTGTCCGACCTGGCCCGCAAGCACGGGCTGATGAGCGACGACGGGCACAACGTGCTGGTCGGCGGGGCCATCCTGTCGATCACCCTGAACCCGCTCCTGTTCCGCTCGGTGGACGGCATCGAGCGGTGGCTCCGCCGGCGGCCGAAGTTGTGGGCGATGCTGAACGCGCGGGCCGAGCGGCGGGCGGCACTGGCGAACGCCGGGGTGGGCGCACTCGTGGCCGAACTGCCGGCCGAGAAGCGGCTGGCGGTGGTGGTCGGGTACGGCCCGGTCGGGCGGACGGTGGACCGCCTGCTGCGGGAGGCCGGGCTGACGACGGTGATCGTGGACCTGAACGTGGACACGGTGGCCCAGGTGCGGCGGGAGGGGCGGACGGCGGTGTACGGCGACGCCTTCCGCGAGGCGGTGCTGGAGGCGGCCGGGGTGGGACGGGCGACGCACCTGGTGCTCACCCTGTCGCGGTCGCCGGAGCGGGCGGCGATTGTGTCCGCCGCTCGCGCGCTCAACCCGCGGGTGAAGACGTTCGTCCGCGCCCACTACCTGGGCGAGCGGGCCGAGTTGGAGCAGGTGGGGACGACCGGGGCCGTGTTCGAGGAGGGGGAAGCGGCGGTCGCCCTCGCCCGGTTGGTGCTAGCCGACACCGGGGCCGCGCGAGAGTCGATCGAGACGGCCGTGCGGGACGTCCGCACTCGTCTGCTGCTGGATAACGTGTCCGCCCTCCGCACCCGCACAGTGCGGGCGGTGATGGTGCCGTGGACGCGGGTGCGGCGGCTTTCGGCGGCGGCGCCACTGGCCGAAGTGCGGCGGCAGGTGGGCGACCAACACTACTCCCGCTGGCCGGTGATGGCCGCCGGCGCCGCCCGGCCGGTCGGCTACCTGCTGGCCAAAGACCTGATCGGGGCGGAGGTCGAGGGCGGGTGGGCGCACATGGTCCGCCCGCTCTCCGCCGTGCGGGCGGACGACGACCTGGAACAGACGCTCCAGTTCTTTCAGCGGGAAGGGGCGACCGTCTGCCTGGTGACGGACGGCGACAGCCCGGTGGGGATCGTGACGGTCGAGGACGTGATCGAGCAGGTGGTCGGGCGGTTGGAGGACGAGTACCCGCGGCACACCCCGCTCGCCCTCCGCGACCTGCTGATGACGGACAACACTTTGCTGAACCTGACCGCGCGGACGCCCGAGGGGGTGATTGCCGAGATGGCCGCCCGCATCCCGGCGGATCGCCTGCCGGCGGGCGCGGATGTGGCCGGTCGCGCCGTCACCCGCGAGCGGGAGTTGTCCACCGACCTGGGCGTCGGGGTGGCCATCCCGCACGCCCGCTGTCCGGGGCTGGCGAACCCGCTGGTGGTGTTCGCCCGCTCCGCCGCCGGGGTGACGTTCGACCCGCACTCGCCGGAGCCGGTTCGCCTCGTCTTCCTGCTCGTCACCCCGGCCGAGCGGCAGGACGTGCAGGTGCCGCTGCTCGCCCAGGTGGCACGGGTGGCCGGGGACGCCCAACTGCGACAGCGGCTGCTGGCGGCCGCCACACCCGCGGAGGCACTCGACGCCTTCGCCGCCGGCTGACCGGCCCCTGTCGGTCGCATGGACGCCCCTCGGGGCGGGTTCATATCATCTCCGTCGAAGGGTTCACGCGGTCGCCCGCCACCCTCCGACTCATCCCCAGGCGCGCTCACCGTTCTGAGGTTGCGTATGGCTCGCAGTTCCAGAGGGGCCCGTCGCGGGGGCCGGCGGTCGCAGCAAGCCTCCCCTTTTTTGCTGTGGGGTCTCCCGGTCATCTTGGGGGGCGGACTTCTCGTGCTCGGCGGCGCGGGGGTGGGCGTGTACTACGCCTGGCAAGGGCAGATGCCGTTGGCCCGCTCCACGCCCTCCACCGCATCGACGGCCCCTGCACCGACAGTCACTACACCGACGACCCCGCCGGTCATTCCTCCCCCGCGGGTGAACCCGGCCAGCCAACCCCGGCCGGACTTGCTGGCCCCGCCGCCGAAAGAATCGTTCCCCCCGGACCCAGAGCCGTACACCCCCCGGCCGCAGCCGAACACGCCCCGCCCGCCGGCCGACGACGGGTACAACTCGGCGGCGAAAGAGCGGGACTTCATCCCGAAGAACGGCATGTACACGGCGCGCATGCCGGCGGGGGAGAGGGGCGTCGAGCGGCGGAAACTGGTGCCGTTGGGCAGCAAGTTCACGGTGCCAATCGAAGAGGCGGTGGTGGAGTCGGGCGGCACCCTCTACGTCGCCGGCTCGCTCGGCATCCCCGCGGTGGTCATGAAGGAGATCCCCGTCGAGGAGCGCTGCGACATGGTCGCCGAGGGCGTGCTCGAGAAGAAGGGCGGCAAGCTGATCAGCAAAAAGTTGATCAAGCAGGACAAGGTGGCCGGCAAAGAGTACCTGTTCGAAATGACGGACGGCGCGGCTCGCGTCCAGGTGTTCACCATCGCCGGGTGGATCGTGATCGCGCTCGTGGAGGGGAAGGACCTGGACGCCGTGCGGTCGAAGGACGTGGACACCTTCCTGGCCGGCATGAAACTGAGCAACGAGGCGAAAAAGGTATACGCGGATGTGACGCGGTAGGGCGGAGACTGCGTTCGGATCGGAGGCCCGAGCGT
>JANNDF010000749.1:0-2612 GCA_031387445.1 Planctomycetia bacterium | reverse complement strand
CGAAGGGAGCCGGGTGTCGGTGTGCGCCACGGACACCCGGCTCCCTTCGGTCGCGGTTCCAGGTGTGGTTTGACTGGTCCGCCGCCCCCGCTAACCTGTTCCCATGCTCTACAACCTCCGCGAAGAGTTGATCGTGTCGCTCGCCGGCGTGGACACAACACGGATGCTCGAATTCTGGCGGTGGCTCGTTCCGGATTCCCTCCGCCCGCTGTTCGCCACCGCACTCGGAGACCTGTTCCTGGCCGACCCGGCCGGGACAATCTTGTGGCTGGACTCGGGCGTCGGGCGGCTCCGCACGGTGGCGGCGAACACCGACGAGTTCCGGCAGGCGGTCGCCGACCCGGAGAACGCCACATATTGGTTCGGGGGCGGGTTGGTGGACCAATTGCGGGCGGCAGGAAAACTCCTGCTCCCGATGGAATGCTACTCGTACCACACACTCCCGATGCTCGGCGGCCGGTTCGAGCCGACCAACTTCCAAATCTACCCGGTCGTTCGGCACTTCCGCGCGCTGGGACAGATCCACGACCAACTGAAAGACTTGCCGGACGGGGCGGTGGTCGAGTTCAAGGTGGTCGAGTAGTACACACCGCCGACGCACATTTTCCACCGCCCTTCTTGCCACCGCTCTCAGAACCGCTAAAGTGGGCCAATCCAACACAGTGGATAGCAACACACTGACATGGTGCGACGCGGCGGAAACGCCGCACCCACGACCGGCCCGGAGGAACGTCCTCTAGGCGGCTCGCGAGTCCCGACGACACAGGAACCACACGGCCATGGCGACCACGAAGGAACAGAAGGCGGGGCTGATCGGCCAGTTCAAGCGGGCGGAGAAGGACACGGGTTCGCCCGAAGTGCAAGTCGCGCTGCTCACCAGTCGGATCACCTACCTGACCGAGCACATGCGGACGCACAAGAAGGATTTCAGCAGCCGTCGTGGGCTGTTGAAGCTGGTCAGCCAGCGGGCCGGGTTGCTGCAATACCTGCGGCAGACCGACCGCGCCAAGTATCTGGAAGTGATCGCCAAACTGGGCCTGCGGAAGTAAGCGGTTCCTGATCGCCGGCAACCCGTCGCACCCTGTCGCAACACCAGCGAAAGGGTCGCACAGTGCCTTACACCCGCGTCGAACGCCCGTTCGGGTCGTCCGCCCTCGTCCTCGAAACCGGCAAACTGGCCAAGCAAGCCCACGGGGCCGTCGTCGCCACCCTCGGCGAGACGGCCGTCCTCACCGCCGCCACCGGCGGCAACCCCATCCCCGGCCGCGACTTCTTCCCCCTCCAGGTGGAATACCGCGAGCGGACCTACGCCGCGGGCAAATTCCCCGGCGGGTTCATCAAGCGGGAGACCCGCCCGAGCACGAAGGAAACGCTCACCTCGCGGTTCATCGACCGCCCCATCCGCCCGCTGTTCCCGCAAGGGTATGTGAACGAAGTCCAAATCATGGCCACGGTCATGCAGGCGGACAAGGAGAACGACCCGGACATCCTCGGCATCATCGGGGCGAGCGCCGCCCTGCACGTGTCGCCCATCCCGTTCCTCAAGCCCATCGGGGCGGTGCGGGTCGGCCGGGTGGCCGAGCAGTTCGTGCTGATGCCGACGCACACGCAGATGGAAGAGAGCGACCTCGACCTGGTGGTGAGCGCCACCCGCGAGGCGGTGGTGATGATCGAGGGGTTCGCCCGCGAACTGCCCGAAGAGGTGGTGACGGCCGGCATCACGTTCGCCTTCCAGGGCTGCCAGACGGTCATCGACCTGATCGAAGAACTCCGCGAGAAGGCCGGGCTGGGCAAGAAGGAGTACCCGCCGGCCCCGGCGGAAAACCCGCTCGTCGCCGAACTGAAGGCGAAGATCGGCGTCGAGTTCAAGAAGCGGTACTTGACCGAGGGCAAACTCGCCCGCTACGCCGCCCTCGACGAGCTGAAGGCGCTGACGAAGAAGGAGTACTTCCCCGAAGGGGCGACCGAGAACAAGTACACGCCGGAGCAGTTCAGCTCGGCGTTCAGTGCCCTCCGGGAGAAGATGTTCCAGGAGATCACCATGACCGGCTCGCGGATCGACGGCCGCGGGCTGGACGAGTTGCGGAACGTGTCCGGCGAGGTGCAGGTGTTCCCCCGCACGCACGGCTCCGCCCTGTTCCAGCGGGGCGAAACGCAAGCGGTGGTGGTCGCCTGCCTCGGCACCGGCCAGGACGAGCAGAAGGTGGACGGGCTGCAAGACGAGTTCGCCAAGAAGTTCTGGCTCGATTACAACTTCCCGCCGTTCAGCGTCGGCGAGTGCAAGCCGATCCGCGCCCCCGGTCGCCGCGAGATCGGGCACGGCATGCTGGCCGAGCGGAGCCTCAAGGCGGTCATGCCGCCGGTGAACAAGTTCCAGTACACCTTGCGGCTGGTTTCCTAGATTATGGAGAGCAACGGAAGCAGCTTCTTGGCGTCGGTGTGCGGCGGAACCTTGGACCTGATGTACGCCGGCGTGCCGATCAAGCAGCCGGTCGCCGGGATTAGCATCGGCCTCGTGTCCGAGAAGGGCAAGCACGTCCTCATCACCGACATCCAGGGCGACGAAGACCACTACGGCGACATGGACTTCAAAGTCGCCGGCACCCAGAACG
>JANNDF010000744.1:0-9847 GCA_031387445.1 Planctomycetia bacterium | reverse complement strand
CGGCGGACTCACGTCGCGCCGTTCGCCTTTCTCACCCCTCGCCGTACATGTCGTGGGTCATCGGGTCGAGGCGTTTGATGTTCCGCTCGACGGCCAGCACGATGGTCTGCTCCTCCAGGCCGTCGGCGCTCACCGCCACCGCCGGGATGATCTGTCGGCTGTCGGGCAGGCTGAACCGCACCGTGAACGAGCCGTCCGGCCGCAACTTCACCGGGTCGTTTTGCAGCGTCACGGTGGCGTTCGGGTCGGTCTGCCCGAACACGATCAGCTCGGCGTTGATGTCGAAGTGGAACTTTTTCAGTTTGCCGGGGACGGCACCGGCGCCGAACGAGCCTTCCTTCATCGGCCGCTTGAACTGCTCGTCCAGCAGGTCTTTCAGTTGGCTCGGCCCGCCGGCGTTCTCGAACCCGGTGCTCATGGCCAGCACCCGCTCGACGCCCCCGGCCTTCTCCACGTCGGCCGCCCAGTTGTCGGGCATGCTCTCACTCGCCCCGGCCTTCGGCGGGGTCACCACGTTCGACCGGGCGAGGCAGAAGAACTGGCCGGTCTTGGCCAGGTAGCCGATGTCCACGCGGTAGCTGCGGGGCGGCTGCGGCACGTCCAGGTACCAGTGCGACACCCCGCCGTGGACGGTCACGTCCCGCACGATCGCTTCGGACGTGCTGGTGGTGTCGGTGCTGGTCACGTCGAGCAGCCGCAGGATGGGCCTGGCCCCGTGCCAGTCCGGGCCGAGGGCGGCTTCGGCGCGGAACACGCTCGGCTGGGCGATCTCCCACACCACGTGCAGCCAGAACGGGTCGGAGGCCATCAGTGCGATGCGGTCTTTGGTCGTGCCCGTCTTGCTCCGGCTGGACAGGTCCTTGTCGGCGGCGATGACCGGCTCCGGGCGGGCGGCCGGCTTGAATGGGGCCGACATGAGCGGCTTCGGCATCGGCGGCTTGGTGGCCGCCTTGGTGACAACCGGCGGGATGACCGGCTTGCCCGGCGGGGTGACCGGCTTGGGAGCGTGACCGTTCAGCTTACCGTGGCCGTTGACCGCCGGTTTTGCGGCGGGCTTGGCCGGCACCGGCTTTGCGGCCGGCGTGGTCTTGGCGACCGGCGTGGTCTTGGCGACCGGCTTGGGGGCGACCGGACGAGCGGGTGACTTGACTTTGGCGACGGGTTTTCGGGCCGTGGCCGATCGGGCCGCGGCCCGTGGCGGGGCGGCGGTTTTCCCGGAAATGGCGGCCCCGCGGGTCGGCTTGGTCATTGGCAACCCCCCCCGCGCCGGCGGTACGGCCGCTTGGGGGGGGGGGCGATGGTAGGAAAAGCGGTATCCGTACCTGTTGATTGTACGCGGCCGGGATCCGTCTCGGTGTTCCGGTCAATCAGGTGGAAAGGCGACGGCGGGCGGGAATCACGACAGCATGCGTCACCAGCACACGGTTAAATCTAAGAAATTCCTGAAGGTAATGTCAACGCAACTTGGTGCCCTGTGGTCGGGTTTGCGGTTTTTTTCGACTCTCCGCGCCGGTCGCATCAAGGAGTTCGGGCAATCCGGGGAATCCGAAGCGACTGAGCGGGCGGTGAGCACCCGACTTTGTGAATAATTTCACGAGCCACCCGTTGCCGATCTCCGCCGAGTTTCCAGAATGTCATCACACAGACATGCGGGGCGACGATGACCGCACCCGGCCAAGGACGCGGACCCGTTTCGCCGCTCGCGTTCGCCGTGCTGGGGTCGGAGATGGCCGGGGCGACGGTGGCCGGCGTGCTACTCGACTGGTGGTTCGGGTGCCTGCCCTGGTTGACGGTCATCGGGACGTTCGCGGGGTTGCTGGCCGCCTTCGTCCACATGGCCCAGATGATGAAACCGAAGCCGCCGAGTGAGCCGAAGCCATGAGCCGCAACGACGTGCTCTGGCTGTTGGTCCCGGCGGGGGTGGTGCTGCTGGCGGGCGTCGGGATCGGGGCGGTGGTCGGGTGGGATCACACGCTGGCCGCGGGGTTGGCGGTGGCACTGACCCTCCCGGTCGGCCTGTTCGCCTTCTGGTTCACCGGCTGGATGATGGCCCGGCACCCGTTCGGCGGGTTGCTGGGCATGATGATCGGCGTGGCGGTGCGGACGCTGGTGGCGGTCGGCGGCGGGCTGATCGCCTTCCTGTCCACCCCGCAACTGAAAGAACTGGGTCTCGGGTTTTGGGTCTGGCTACTGGTCGCGTACCTCTCCGGGCTGATCGTCGACACCGGCTTAATGGCCGGGCGTGTGACGGTCCGTTCTCCGGCGGGTGGCGAGAAGGGGAAAGGGTGACCGCGATGCTGCTCGCGAGTGCCGGCCCGTCCGACGGCGGGAAGAAATCGCTGCAACCGTTCGAGCACGTCCAGGATTCCCGATTCTGGCACACGTTCGATGGGTTCCCGCACCCCGAGTTGCCGGCGTACACCAGCAAGTTCCTCATCATCCTCACCGTCGCCGCCGTCCTGACGGGCGTGATCGTGCTGTGGGTGGCGAACAAGATCAAGAGCGGGACCACGCCCAAGGGCAAGCTGTGGAACCTGGTCGAGAGCCTGCTGTTCTTCGTGCGGGATAAGGTGGCCCGGCCGAGCCTGGGCGAGAAGGACGGCGACAAGTACATGCCGTTCCTGTCCACCCTGTTCCTGTTCATCTTCTTCTGCAACCTGTTCGGCATGCTGCCGTTCCTGCCGTCGCCCACCGCCCACATCTATGTGACGGCGGCTCTGGCGCTAGTGGCGTTCGTGGTCATCCACTACGCCGGCATCAAGGAGAACGGCGTCGGCGGGTACTTGAAGACGTTCATCCCGCACATCCACCTGGAAGGCGGGTTCGCCATGAAGGCGCTGGCCTTCGTGCTCACCTTCGGGATGGCGATTCTGGAATACCTGACCGCCTTCATCCGGGCGATCGTGTTGGCCGTGCGTCTGTTCGCCAACATGCTCGCCGGGCACACCGCCCTGTTCATCATCCTGTTCTTCATCAAACTGGTGGCCGACCCGGCGTACCAGATTGAGCTGAGCAAGGGGCAGGACTGGATGTACTGGATCGTCGCCCCGTTCAGCGTCGTCCTGGTGGTGGCACTCAGTTGCCTGGAGTTGTTCATCGCCGGGCTGCAAGCGTTCATCTTCACCTTCCTGACGGCGATCTTCATCGGGCTGGCGAAGCACCCGCAGCACTAAACCCGTACTCGACCCCGGACTCAACACCCCTAACCCACTGGAAGGAACACCCGCCATGCGTCAGCTCACCGTCCTCATGCTCGCCCTGCTGGTCGTCCTCGGCACCGCCGGGTTCACCTTCGCCGAAGACAAGCCGACGGGCGGCACCGCTGCCCCGGTCGCCGCAGCCGCCCCCGCCGGCACGCAGAAGATCGTGAACAACACCATGGCCGCCATCGGCATGGGCCTGAGCGTGCTGGGCATCGGCATCGGCCTGGGGCTGATCGGCTACGCCGCCCTGAGCGGGATCGCCCGCCAACCGGAGCAAGCCGGTGCCATCCAGGGCGCCATGTTCATCATCGCCGGGCTGGTCGAAGGGGCCGGGATCATCAGCCTGGTGCTGTGCCTCGTGACCATCTTCGTGTGATTTCCGGGCGAGCGTTTTGGCGAGCGGGGGGCGTCAGCCCCCTGGTGTTGCCAAGAACCAGCCCGCTCACGCGGGCCGCTCGCCCAAAGCCCCTATCGGAGGCCCGCCATGCGGCTGTTGACCACTCCCGCCCGCCGGGCGGTCCCGTTCTTGTTGGCCGTGCTCGCCGTGCTGGTGTGCGGCGGCCCGTTGCTCGCCAATGACCCGCCGAAGAGCGAGGGCGGGCTGAGCTTTCTCAACCTGGAGCGGTACGATCTGGGCATCTTCACCCTGATCGTGTTCGTGACCCTCTGCCTCATCCTGTACTTCTTCGCCTGGCCGAAGATCAGTGCGGGGCTGGCCAAGCGGGAAGCCGACATCGCCGCCGCGAAGGACGAGGCGATCAAGGCGAAGCACGAGGCCGAGCAGATGCGGGAGACCCTGCGGGGCGAGTTCGCCGCCGCACAGGACAAGATCCGGGCGATGATGGACGAGGCCCGCCGCGACGCCGGTGCCCTGAAGGCGACTGAGAAGGCGGTCGGGCAGAAGGAGGCGCAGGAGGAGCGGGAGCGGGCCAAGCGCGAGATCGAGACGGCCAAGGAGCAGGCGCTGCAAGAGATCCAGCAGACGGCCGTGCAACTGGCCTCACTCATGAGCAGCAAGGCGGTCGGCCGCAGCATGACCGACGACGACCACCGCCGACTGGTGGCCGAGAGCATGAGCGAACTGAAGAACACCGTGACCCGAGCTTAGGCGAGCGGGGGGCGTCAGCCCCCTGGTAGCCACCAAACACCAGCCCGCTCACGCGGGCCGCTCGCCCGGAAGCCGTTATGTCCGACGCCACCCACGAAACCGTCCTGGAAGCGACCGGCGCCCGCGCCCGGCTGGCGCGGGTGTACGCCGAGGCACTGCTCACCCTCGCGCAGGCCGAGAACGCGGCCGACGACATCGGCGCCGAACTTCAGACGGTGGCGTCCGAGGTGATCGGCAAGAACCCGACCATCGCCGCCTTCCTCGACAACCCGGCCATCACCGCCAAGACGAAACTGCCGGTCCTCGGGGCGGCGTTCGGCGGCACGAGCGACCTGTTCAAGAAGTTCCTCGACGTGCTGACGCGGAATAACCGGCTGGGCCTGATGCGGGACATTGCCGCCGCCTACCAGGGCATCCGCGACCGGCAGGCCGGCCGCGTGCGGGTGCTCGTCCGCACCGCCGCCGCCCTGACCGCCGCCCAGACGGTCGAGCTGAAGACCACCCTCGCGGGCAAACTGAACAAAGAGCCGATCCTGAACGTCCGCGTCGAGCCGGAGTTGCTCGGCGGGCTGGTCGTCCAGGTCGGCGACCGGGTGTACGACACGTCCGTCCGCACCCGACTGAACAACCTCCGCAACACCCTGTTGGCGAGCAGCAGCCATGGCGCTTAAAGCAACGGCCAGCGAGATCACCAGCGTCCTCATCGGCCGCATCCGCGACGCCGGCCAGCAGACAGACGTCCGGTCGTCCGGTCGCGTGCTGGAAGTGGGCGACGGCATCGCCCGCGTGTACGGCCTCAGTGAAGTCATGGCCGGCGAGCTGGTGGACTTCCCGCAGGCGAACGTGAAGGGTCTCGCGTTCAACCTGGAAGAAAGCTCGGTGTCGGTCATCATCCTCGGCGACTACCTGCAAGTCCGCGAGGGGATGGAGTGCCGCACCACCGGCCAACTGCTGTCCATCCCGGTCGGCCCGGAGATGATCGGGCGGGTGGTCAACCCGCTCGGCGAGCCGGTGGACGGCAAGGGGCCGATCCTGGCGAAGAAGACCCGCCTGGTGGAAAGTCCGGCCCCCGGCGTGTACGACCGCCAGCCGGTGAAGCAGCCGCTGCAAACCGGGATCAAGGCCATCGACGCCATGACCCCGATCGGCCGGGGGCAACGCGAACTCATCATCGGCGACCGCAAGACGGGCAAGACGCAGATCGCCATCGACACCATCATCAACCAGAAGACGGAAAGCGTCATCTGCGTGTACGTGGCGTGCGGGCAGATGGAGTCGACGGTGGCCGGGGTGGTGGAGAAGCTGCGGGCGGTCGGGGCGATGGACTACACGGTGGTGGTGGTGGCGTCGGCCGCCGACTCCGCCCCGGTGCAGTACCTCGCCCCCTACGCCGGCACCGCCAACGCCGAGTACTTCATGTACGAGGAAGGCAAAGACACCCTCTGCGTGTACGACGACTTGAGTAAGCAGGCCGCCGCGTACCGCCAACTGTCGCTGCTCGTGCGTCGCCCGCCGGGTCGTGAGGCGTACCCCGGCGACGTGTTCTACTGTCACAGCCGCCTGCTCGAACGCTCCGCGAAGTTGGCCGACAAGTGGGTGATCGTGCCGGGCGACGCCGACGCCAGTAAGGCCACCGCCGACTGGGGCGTGAACTCGGCCAAGGACGGCACCAAGAAGCGGGCCGCCGGTGAAGCGGGCATGGTGTACGTCGGGCCGGGCGGGTTCGGCGGCAAGGAGCAGGCGGAACACGACCACAAAGCTCACCCCGGCACCAAACTCGTGAAGGTGCCCGGCTCCGGTGGGTCGCTGACTGCCCTGCCGATCATCGAGACCCTCGAAGGCGAAGTGTCGGCGTACATCCCGACCAACGTGATCTCCATTACCGACGGTCAGATCTACCTGCAGCCCGACCTGAAGAACGCCGGGGTGCTGCCGGCCGTGGACGTGGGCATCTCGGTGTCCCGCGTGGGCGGCAACGCCCAGATCGGGGCGATGAAGGACAAGCGGGTGGCCGGCGGTCTGAAGCTGACCCTCGCCCAGTTCCGCGAACTGGAAGCGTTCGCCCAACTCGGCACCGACCTCGACAAGGCGACCCAGGGCCAGCTCGACCGCGGCTACCGCATGGTCGAAATCCTGAAGCAGGGGCAGTACGAGCCGCTGAACGTGATCGACCAGATCATGATCATCTTCGCCGGCAACACGGGCGGCCTCGACGACGTAGACCGCAAGAAGGTGCGGGCGTGGGAGAGCCAGTTCCTGAAGTTCATGAAGGAGCAGATGCCCGAGGTGCGGGACCTGCTGGCCAAAGAGAAGAAGATCACCGACGACGTGGCCGCCAAGCTGTCCGCCGCCATCACCGCCTTCAAGCCGCAGTTCAAGGCGTAAAGAGCCGTCGGCTGTCAGCGGTCAGCTTTCAGCCAGAGGGATGGAGTCGTCGTGCGTCGCGGATAAACCGATCGCGTGTCGCCGCAATGCCCGGCTGACCGCTGACTGCTGACCGCTGAGAGCTTCCCGATATGGCCAACCTCCGCCTGCTGGTGAAGCGCCGCAAGGCCATCCGGAACATCCGGAAGATCACCAAGACGATGGAACTGATCGCCACCGCGCGGTTCAAGAAGGCGCTCGACCGGGCGATGGAGGCTGACGCGTACACCCGCAAGATCGCCGAACTGGCCTCCGACCTGACCAAGAGTGCCGGCGAGGTGACGCACCCGCTGCTGCAAGTGCGATCCGAGGTGAAGAAGACGCTGGTGCTGGTGCTCACCGCCAACCGCGGGCTGTGCGGCGGGTACAACGGCGGCATCCTGCGGGCGGCGATGGTCAAAATCCGCGAGCTGAAGGGGGCGGACGCCACGTTCGACCTGGAAGTGAGTGGCAAGCGGGGGATGCAGTTCTTCAAGTTCCAGCAGATCCCCACCACCGCCTTCTACACCCACTTCGAAGAGAAGCCGCAGTTCGACGAGGTGGACAAGGTCGCGCAGAAGCTCATCGACCTGTACACCAGCGGCCAGGTGGACCGGGTGATCGTGGTGTACCAGAAGTTCACCAGCATCTCCAAGCAGTCGCCGGTGGTGGAAACGCTCCTGCCGCTGTCGTCCGTCGCGGTGGAAACGACCAGCAAGAAGGCGGTCGCCGACGCCCCCGCCGGCCCGAAGGCCGACTACGACTTCTACCCGGACGCCGCCGCCATCCTGGGCGAACTGGTGCCGGTGGCGTTCAAGGTGCGGCTGTTCAAGTGCTTCCTCGACGCCGCCGTCGGCGAGCAGATCGCCCGCCGGGTGGCCATGAAGGCGGCCACCGAGAACGCCGGCGACCTGATTAAAGAAGTGAGCCGGCTGTACAACCGCACCCGCCAGGCGAACATCACGAAGGAGATCAGCGAGCTGATCGCCGGCAGCGAGGCGCTGAAGTAACGCCAACCGGGCGAGCGGCCCGCGTGAGCGGGCTGTTTCCACCGCACGACCCGAAACAGCGGGCTGACGCCCGCCGCTCGCCAAGAACGTCCACACCGCACAACATCCGACGCGAGACCCGATATGGTCGCCACCGCGAAGAAGACCGGCAAGATCGTGCAGATCATCGGCTCGACGTTCGACGTCGAGTTCGACGAGGGCCAGCAGCCCGCCATCTACAACGCCTTGAAGGTGGACGCCAGCACCGCCGGCGGGGTGAAAATCAACCTGACCGGCGAGGTGCAGCAGCACCTCGGCGGCAGCCGCGTGCGGTGCGTCGCCCTGGGCACCACCGACGGCCTCGTCCGCGGCATGGACGTGATCGACACCGGTGGCCCGCTCAGCGTGCCCGTCGGCCTCGGCACCCTCGGTCGCGTGTTCAACCTGCTCGGCGACCCGATCGACGGCCGCGGGGCGGTGGACTTCACCGAGACCCGCTCCATCCACCGCGAGCCGCCCAAGTTCGACCAACTGTCGCCCAAGTCCGAAGTGCTCGTGACGGGCATCAAGGTGGTGGACCTGCTCATGCCGCTGCCGCGGGGCGGCAAGGCCGGGCTGTTCGGCGGGGCCGGGTTGGGCAAGACGGTCATTCTGCAAGAGCTCATCACCCGCATCGCGAAGGAGTACAAGGGGTACTCGGTGTTCGCCGGGGTGGGCGAGCGGACCCGCGAGGGGAATGACCTGTGGCTGGAAATGCAGGAGACGAAGACCGGCGCCGGGGCGGACGCGAAGTCGGTCATCGACTCGACGGCGATGGTGTTCGGGCAGATGAACGAGCCGCCGGGTGCCCGTATGCGGGTGTCCCTCTCGGCCCTGACGATGGCCGAGTGGTTCCGCGACAGCACCGGGACGGAAACGCTCTTCTTCGTCGATAACGTGTTCCGCTTCTCGCAGGCCGGTTCGGAAGTGTCGGCCCTCCTCGGGCGGATGCCCAGCGCCGTGGGTTACCAGCCGACGCTGGCCACCGAGATGGGCGAACTGCAAGAGCGGATCACCAGCACCACGAAGGGGGCCATCACCTCGGTGCAGGCGGTGTACGTGCCGGCCGACGACCCGACCGACCCGGCCCCGGCCAACACGTTCCAGCACCTGGACGCCTTCATCTACCTGGAGCGGTCGATCTCCGAGAAGGGCATCTACCCGGCCATCGACCCGCTGTCGTCGAACAGCCGTCTGCTCGACCCGCTGTTCGTCGGCGAGCGGCACTTCGCCGTGGCCGACCGGGTGAAGCGGATCCTCCAGCGGTACCGCGAACTGCAAGACATCATCGCCATCCTCGGGGTGGACGAACTGAGCGAGGAAGACAAGCAGGTGGTGGCACGCGCCCGCCGCATCGAACGCTTCCTGTCGCAGCCGTTCTTCGTGGCCGAGCCGTTCACCGGCAAGAGCGGGGAGTTCACCAAGTTGGAAGACACCATCCGCAGCTTCGAGGAGTTGTGCGACGGGAAGCACGACGCCCTGCCGGAAGGGGCGTTCATGTACGTCGGGTCCATCGACCAGGTGGTCGAAGCGGCGAAGAAGATGGCGAAGTGACGTTCGGGTGAACCCCGGCAGTGATGCCGGGGGTTGCATTCACAAACACCCCCGGCATCACTGCCGGGGTTCACCGGGCTGGGGCACCGATGGCCGACACCACCACGAAAACCCTCCGCGTCGTCGTCGTCACCCCCGAGCGGGCGGTGCTCGACGAGTCTGCCGACATGGTGGTGCTGCCCATGTTCGACGGCGAGCGCGGAGTGCTGGCCGGGCACGCGGCGTTCGTCGGCCAGCTCGGGCCGGGCGAACTGCGGATCAAATCCGGCACCACGTTGAAACGCTTCTTCATCGACGGCGGGTTCGCCCAGGTGACGGGGAGCGTGGTGAACGTGCTCACGCCCCGTGCCATCGCGGCCGAGAAACTGACCCCCGACAGCGCCGCCACCGCCCGCACCGCCGCCGAAGCCCTGCCGGTGACGAACACGGTGGAACGCGAGACCCGCACGAAGGCCGTCGCCCGCGCACAAGGCATGGCGAAAGTGGCGGCCAAGAACGTGACGGCTTGAAGTTGGTTGTGTGAACCGGCGGCGTGAGCCGCCTGGGTAAGA
>JANNDF010000653.1:0-3082 GCA_031387445.1 Planctomycetia bacterium | reverse complement strand
CCCCCTCTCAATTACTTGTTGTGGGGGACGGGGGTGAGGTCTTCGTAGATAACATGTCATCCCCTCTCCGGGAGCCGCGTCATGACACGTCTGCTGTCCCTCGTCCTGCTCACGTCGGCCGGGGTGCTGTTCGCTCAGACCCCGCCGCCGTCGGTCGTCGTGCAGTTGCCCAAGCCCGACCCGGACGCCGAGGTCAAAGACCTCATCAAGGAGAAGTACACGAAGACGGAGTACCGCATCCCGATGCGGGACGGCACCAAGCTGTTCACCACCGTGTACACGCCGAAGGACGACTCCAAGACCTACCCCGTGCTGCTCATCCGCACGCCGTACAGCGTCGGCCCGTACGGGGCGGACAAGTACCCGGAGCGGCTGCGGCCCAGCCCGGCGTTCGTGAAGGCCGGGTACATCTTCGCGTACCAGGACGTGCGCGGGCGGTGGAACTCCGAAGGCGACTACGTGAACGTGCGTCCGCACAACCCGAAGAAGAAAGACAAGGAGTTCGACGAGAGTTCGGACACCTACGACACGGTGGAATGGCTGGTGAAGAACGTGCCGAACAACAACGGGAAGGTGGGGCAGACGGGCATCTCGTACCCCGGCTTCTACACCGTGTGCGGGATGATCGACGCCCACCCGGCGATGGTCGCCGTCTCCCCGCAGGCCCCCGTGACCGACTGGTTCATCGGCGACGACTTCCACCACAACGGCTGCCTGTTCCTGCCGCACTGCTTCAACTTCATGGCCAACTTCGGCAAGCCCCGCCCGGAGCCGATCACCAAGAGCCAGTACATGCCGTTCGACCACGGCACGCCCGACGGCTACCAGTTCTTCCTCGAACTGGGGCCGCTGAGCAACGTCGAGCGGAAGTACTACAAGGGCGAGGTGGCGTTCTGGAACGAGGTGATGGCCCATCCGAACTATGACGACTTCTGGAAGGCGAAGAACATCCGCGCGCACATCAACAAGCCCACGCCGGCGGTGATGACCGTGGGCGGGTGGTTCGACGCCGAGAACCTGTTCGGGGCGATCGAGACGTTTAAGGCGGTGGAGAAGACGGGTGTGCCGAAGGGCGGGAACACGCTGGTGATGGGGCCATGGGCGCACGGGCAGTGGAGCGGCGGGCCGGGCGACGCCCTCGGTGACCTGCGGTTCCACGCGAAGACCGGCGAGTATTTCCGCGAGCAGGTGGAGTTGCCCTTCTTCGAGCACCACCTGAAAGGGGTGGGCGAGAACAAGCTGCCGAAGGCGCTCGTCTTCGAGACCGGCCGCAACCAGTGGCGGAAGTTCGACGCCTGGCCGCCGAAGGACGCGAAGGCAACGGACCTTTTCCTGGTGAACGGCGAACTCGCGGCCAGCCTGCCGAAGGGTGCTGCGAAGCCCGATGAGTTCGTCTCGGATCCGGCCAAGCCGGTGCCGCACCGCGGGGACATCAACATCGCCATGACCGGCGACTACATGACCACCGACCAGCGACACTGTGCCCGCCGGCCGGACGTGCTGGTGTACACCGGCGAGGAGTTGAAGGAAGACTGGACCGTCGCCGGGCCGATTGAGGTGGAACTGAGCGTGAGCACCACCGGCACCGATGCCGACTGGGTGGTGAAGCTCATCGACGTGTACCCGGCCGACTTCCCCGACCCGGACCCGAATCCGAAGGGGGTGAAGATGGGCGGGTATCAGCAGCTCGTGCGGGGCGAGCCGTTCCGCGGCAAGTTCCGCAACGGGTTCGAGAAGCCGGTGCCGTTCAAGCCGGGCGAGGTGACGACGGTGAAGTTCACCATGCCCGACACGTTGCACACCTTCCGCGCTGGCCACCGCGTCATGGTGCAGGTGCATTCCACCTGGTTCCCGCTGGTGGACCGCAACCCGCAGACGTTCCTCGACAACATCAACGACGCCAAACCCGAAGACTTCAAGAAGCAGACGCACACCGTCCACTCGCCGTCGAAGGTGACGGTGCGGGTGGTGAAGTAATAGCGAGGCGTACACTACCCGCATGGAACCCCATTCGGACGTGCTAATCGTCGGCGGCGGGATCATCGGCCTCACGTCGGCGTACTTCCTGGCGAAGGCCGGGGTGAAGGTGACGCTCATCGACCGGCAGGAGTTCGGCAAGGAGGCGAGCTGGGCCGGGGCCGGCATCCTCCCGCCGGGCAACCCGGCGCGGGCGGTTCAGCCGATTGACCAATTGCGGGCGGCGGGGGTGAGCCGGTTCGCGGAGTTCTCGGCCGAGTTGAAAGCGTTGACCGGCATCGACAACGGGTACGTGAAGTGCGGCGGAGTGGAGTTTCTGGACAGCGAAGACGGCGATTGCGTGGCGATGTGGGAACAAGAAGGATTGAGGGTTAGCCGTGAGGCAACGCCGAGCGCGCTCGGCGTTGCCTCGCGGCTAACCACTCCCTACCTCCTCCCCGATTTCGCTCAGGTGCGGAACCCGTGGCACCTGCGAGCACTGACAGCCGCCTGTCAGCGGGTCGGCGTTGACCTCCGCCCGCACTCCCCGTTCACCCGCGAGCATCTCAACCCACACCGACCCACACTCATCGCGTCCGGGGCGTGGGCCGGCGAACTAATTCCCAAACTTCCCGTTCGCCCCGTCCGCGGGCAGATCGTGCTGTTCCGCTGCGACCGCCTGCCGTTCACGCACATCCTCATGCACGGCAAACGCTACCTCGTGCCCCGACCCGACGGGCGTGTTCTCGTCGGCAGCACGGAGGAACCCGAAGCCGGGTTCGTGAAGGCGAACACCCCCGAAGGCGTGGAGGGGCTGATGCAGTTCGCATTCGACCTGTGCTCGGAACTGCGACACGCGGAAGTGGAGAAGTGCTGGTCCGGGTTGCGGCCGGGTTCGCCCGACGGGTTGCCGTACATCGGCCCGGTGCCGGGGGTGCAGAACGTGTTCGCGGCGGTCGGCCACGGCAGGGCGGGGGTGCAGAACTCCATCGGCACCGCTCTGATTGTGCGGGAACTGCTCGCCGGCGTGCCGTCCGGGTTGCCGGCGGGTGCCTTTCAACTCGACCGTGTGCCCGATAAGACATCCCGGCCGGCGTTCCGATCTTAAGTAGGTGCCGCCTGCCGG
>JANNDF010000639.1:0-2997 GCA_031387445.1 Planctomycetia bacterium | reverse complement strand
TGACCGACGGCGGGCGGGTGCTCGGTGTCACCGCACTCGGCAACGACCTGGCCGCGGCGAAGGCGCGAGCGTACGAGGCGGTGAAGTTGATTGCCTTCGCCGGTGCCCACTATCGCACCGACATCGCAGATACGGCGCTGCGGCGCAAACCATAAGTAGCCCCAGGGCGATGGCCAGGGGTAAGGGGGGGCGGCCCGTAGGGCCGCACGCGAATCCCCGCAGGGGCGGCCTCCCTCAGCCCAGGGCATCGCCCTGGGTTCGAGAGGATCAACGGTAATGTCATCCCATTTGCTCGTCCGCGCCGCCCGCGGCGAACCCGTCGAGCGGGCGCCCGTGTGGGCCATGCGACAGGCCGGGCGGTGGGACCCGGAGTTCCGCCGGGTGCGGGCGGGGGCCGAGTTCTTCGCCTTCTCCGAAGACGTGAAGAAGGCGGCCGAGGCGACGCTCTGCCCGCAGCGGTTCGGCGTCGATGCGATCATCCTCTTCTACGACATCACCACGCTGCCGCTGGCGATGGGCCTGCCGTTCGAGCTGAAGCCCGGCCGCGGGCCGATGCCCGACCGCCCGATTCACACCGTCGCCGACCTCGCCCGCCTGAACCCGACGCCACCGCCGACGAGCTACCAGCACATCCGCGATTTGCTGGCCGAGGTGAAAACCCGGCTGGCGGGCGAACTGCCGGTCATCGCGTTCGCCGGCTCGCCGTTCACCGTGGCGACGTACTGCATCGGCACCGGCAAGGACATGGCCGCCACCCGCCGGTTCATCGCCGACCAACCGGTCGTGTGGGACCGCCTGCTGAAGACCCTCTCGCACGCCACCGCCGCCTTCCTCAACCAACTGGTGAGCGAAGGCGCCGACGTGGTGCAACTCTTCGACTCGTGGGCCGGGATGCTGACGGAAGAGGAGTACCGGCGGTTCGCGCAGCCGTTCCACACGCACATCTTGGGTGAAGTGAAGGGCGTGCCCCGCATCCTGTTCGTGAAGGAGTGCCCGCACCTCGACTTGATGGCGACCACCGGGGCAGACGTCGTCAGTCTGGGCATCCAGCACGACCTGACGGCGGCACAAACGGCGTACCCGAAACTGGTGTTTCAAGGGAACGTGGATGAGGAAGTGCTGCGCACCGGCACGCCGGAGCAGGTGGAAGCGGCCGTGCGGGCGTGCGTGACCGCCGGCGGCGGGCGGAGGCACATCCTGAACCTGAACCACGGCGTCGGCAAGGAAACGCCGGTGGTCAACTTCGAGGCGTACATCCGTGCGGCCAAAGGCTGAGGCCGGCGGGCCGGGAGCGTGAGCGACCGGAGAAAGAACCCCCCCGGACGCGCACGCTCCCGGCTCGCCAAGGCGCCCTTCTCGCGGTACAGTTCTCTCATGACGCGCACCATTGCCATCGCCGCGGTCCTGCTCCTCCCGTTCGCGGTCGTCGCCGCCGAACCGAACCTGAAGGCGGTCGAGGAGCAGATGCAGAAGGTGGCCGACGCCGCCGCACCGTCCGTCGTGTCGGTGGTGGTGACGCACAGCAAGGAATACAAGGCGATCCGGAACCCGAAGCCGGGCCAACTCGGCGCGGTGACTTTGGACGACATGCCCGCACGGGAGCCGCTCGCCCCCCGCGGGCCGCGCTGGGGCCAGCAACCGCTCCCCGTCCCCCACCCGCTCGACCTGTCCGCGGCCGACAACGTGGCCGACCACCTGTTCGGCTCCGGCGTGGTGCTCGACACCGACGGCCTCGTCCTCGTGCCGTACCACCTGATCGACGGGGCGCGAAAGGTGTTCGTCCGCGGGGCGAAGGGGGGGAGCTACGCCGACATCCACGCGGGCGACGCCAAATCCGACCTGGCCGTGCTGAAACTGCTCACCCCGATCCCCGACCTGAAGGCGGTGAAACTCGCCGACCTGCGGCTCACCCCCGGTGCCGACGGCGAGAAGCCGACCATCAAGAAGGGGGCGATGCTGCTCGCCCTCGGGCACCCGACCGCCGCCGCGGTGGGTGACGGTTCGGCCAGTGTCAGTTGGGGGACGCTGAGCAACATCCGTATGAAGTCGGGCCAGCCGCAGCCGGCCCTGAGTGGCCCGCCCGACCCGCTCAAGCAGCGGCCGCTGCACCAACAGGGCGGGCTGATTCAGGTGGACGCGCGAGCCGCGTTCGGCAGCACCGGGGCGGCCGTGTTCAACACCGACGGCGAACTCGTCGGCCTCGGGTCGAGCGTGGCGGCCGTGTACGGGTCGGACGCGAACGGCGGGTACGCCATCCCGATGGACACCAACTACCGCCGTGTGGTGGCGACGCTGAAAGAGGGGAAGGAGGTCGAGTACGGCTTCCTCGGGGTCGCCCCAGGGGATGCGTTCGGCACCGGGGTGCGGGTGAACGAGGTGACGCCCGGTTGCCCGGCCGCCTTGGCCGGGGTGATACCCGAGGACATCATCACCGCCATCGACGGGCACAAGCTGAACGGCCAGGACGACCTGCTCATCTACGCCGGCGGCGCACTGGCCGGCAACCAGGTGACACTGGACATCAACCGCGGCGGGCGGCCGTTGAAGGTGAAACTCACCCTGGCCAAGAACGTGAACCAACTGCCGTTCGTCGCCACCGTCACCCCGCCGGCCCCGTTCGGCATCAAGATCGACTACTTCAGCATGCGGGCGGCGGGCGGCGGGCCGCGGGAGCGGTTCCCGGTGAGTCCCCCGCAGGGCGTTCTCGTCCGCGACGTGGAGGCCGGGAGTGCCGGCGAGCGGGCACTCAAGGACATCGGTCACGCGGTGAAAGGGTCGTGGGTCGTCACGCATGTGGACGGCAAGGTGGTGAGCAGCCCCAAAGAGTATTTCACCCTGACCGTCGGCAAGAAGAGCGTCAAGTTGAGCCTCGCTGATCCCGACGACCCGAGTAAGAAGGCGGAAATCAGTCTGCCGTAGCGTGGCCCGTTCACATCAGAGGCCCGGCCCGGGGGGGGGGGGGGCGGGGGGGGGGGGGGCCCCCCCCCCCCGGGGGGG
>JANNDF010000636.1:0-2080 GCA_031387445.1 Planctomycetia bacterium | reverse complement strand
CGACCGACGGGCAGGGCGGTTTGCTAGGCCAGCGCGGGGGTGGTATCATCTCCACAACCCCACTCGCAGCCTCTCCGGGGTCGTTCGCCATTTACCCTCTGCCGGGGTCTGTCATGCGCGCCGTGGCCGTCGCCGTTCTCGCCGTCGGGTTGGTCGCCGTCGCCCCCGGGCCGGCCGTCGCCGCCGATGCCGCCGCCATCACCGCCGCCATCAAGAAGGGAGGCGAATTCCTCCGCAACCAGTATTCACGAGGGGTGCCCCAACAGCAGGGTGGCTCGGAGTACGGACTGGGGGCGGTGGCGCTGAGCGGACTGGCCATGCTCGAAGCCGGGGTGAAGGCGGACGACCCGTCGGTGAAAAGCGTGGCCGAGGCCGTCCGCACGCAGTCGCTGTCGCAGACGAACACCTACCACGTGTCGCTGGCCGTCATCTTCCTCGACCGCCTGGGCGACCGCGGGGACGTGCCGCTCCTCCAGATGCTCGGCGTGCGGCTGTACGCCGGCATGAACGCGTCCGGCGGGTGGACCTACCGCTGCTGGGAGAACGTGGACGGGGCGGACGTGGTGCTCAAGTCGCTTCAGAACAACGAACTGTCCACCAAACCGAAGACCGAGCCGAAGGGGGGCAAGGACGACGGCTTCCTGAAGCCCGAGGCCGGGCCGAAGAGTGGCGCCCTGCACCCGGAGGTGGTGAAGGTGTTCGCGGCCGTGCAGCAGTTGATCAAATCGACCGGACGCGGCGGGGGCGTGAACGCGGACGACAACTCGAACACCCAGTTCGGCATCGTCGGCCTGTGGGTGGCGTCACGGCACGGGGTGCCGGCCAAGGACGCCTTCGCCCTGATCGAAGCGCGGTTCGTGCAGTCGCAGGGGCGTGACGGCGGGTGGGGGTACAGTGGGGCGTCGGTCGGCATGGGCAGTTCCACCCCGGCGATGACGTGCGCGGGCCTGCTCGGCCTGGCGGTCGGGCGGGCGTCGCGGGAGACGGCCGAGAAGAAGGAGCCGCCGAAGAAGGACCTGCCCGAGGACGACCCGTTCTTCAACCCGAAGAAGGGGGACGGCGAGAAGGCCGACCAGATGGCGAAACCGAAGGCGGACAACGGGGCGGTCGGCCGCTCGGCCGAGACCGGGCTGAAGGTGCTGGCGGCGTTCGTCGCCGGGCAACAGGGCCGCGGCAACGGGCTTCAGAACTTCGTCGGCGCGGGCAACTCGCTGTACACCCTCTGGTCGCTGGAGCGGGTGGGAGTGGGGTACGGGCTGGACACCCTCGGCGGGGTGGACTGGTACAATTGGGGGGCGAACATCATCCTGGGCATGCAGCAACAGGACGGGTCGTTCACCGACAGCAGCTACCAGGCGGACATCAACACGTCGTTCGCCATCCTGTTCCTGGCCAAGTCGAACTTCACGAAGGAGTTGGGTCACAAGAAGGCGCAAGACCCAGGCAAGGGGGAACTGCGGGGCGGGGGAGCCGCCCCCCTGCACGCCCCGCCGCCGAAGGAGCCGCGGAAACAAGGCGGCCCGCCCCCCGGCACCGACCCAGACCTGACTCCGGGCGGGTTCAGCCTGCCGAAGGTGGTCGAGCCGACCGAGGCGGGCGAGGCGGAGAAGGTGACCAAGGCGCTGTTGGCCGCACCCGACGCCGACTGGCCGACCAAACTGAACGAGGCCCGCGACACCAAGGGGGCGAAGTGGACCCGCGGGCTGGTGCTGGCCATCTCCAAACTGGACGGCGACAAGCGGCACCAGGCCCGCGAGGCGCTCGCCGAACGGCTGGTGCGGATGACCCCGCGGTCGCTCCGCGAGATGATGAAGGACACCGAGATCGAACTGCGGCGGGCGGCCTGCCTGGCGTGCGGCATGCGAGACGAGATGACGTTGGCGGCGGCACTCATCGAGCGGTTGACGGACCCTTCCGAGTACGTGGTGCGGGCGGCGCGGGCCTCGCTCAAGAGCCTGTCGAGCAACACTGTCGATTTCGGCCCGGTGAACGCGGCCGACGACGCCGCCCGCACTCAGGCGGCGAATCAGTGGGCAGCCTGGGTCGAGCAGAAGGGGCAGAAGAAGTGACCGGAATTCGG
>JANNDF010000623.1:0-2301 GCA_031387445.1 Planctomycetia bacterium | reverse complement strand
TCCCCTGCGGGGACTGTTCGACCACGACCGACAGTCACGATTTACGCCGCTTTCAGTGCGAAATCGTGGCGATCCAACCGGAAGTGCGGCGAGTAGTACGGGTCGCCGGCCTTCAGGAAGTCGCCCCACTTGGCGTGGAATAAGTCGCACTCCCGCTTGAACCGTTCCTGCTTCTCCGGCGTGTCTTCATACCCTCGGGTCTTGCTCTCCAGGTGGTACAGCAGGGCGTCCGGCGTCCAGACCACGCGGTAGCCGGCTTGCAACACCTTCAGGCAGATGTCCACGTCGTTGAAGGCCAGCACGAACCCCTCGTCGAACCCGCCGATCTGCTCGAACACCGCCCGCGGCATGAGCAGGCACGCCCCGGTCACGGCCGCCACGTTCTGCGTGAACATCAGCCGCTGGTCGTGGCCGGGGGCGGTGCGCGGGTAGTTCAGGTGCCCGTGCCCGGCCACCCCGCCCATGCCAACCACGATGCCCGCGTGCTGGATGGTGTCGTCGGCGTACAGCAGTTTCGCCCCAACCGCCCCGACGCCCGGCTGCACGGCGTTCTTCACCAACTCTTCCAGCCAGTCCGGGTTGATCGACTCGATGTCGTTGTTCAGGAAGAGCAGCAGTTCGCCCTTCGCCTGGGCCGCCGCGAAGTTGTTCACCGCCGCGTAGTTGAACGCCTTCGTCCACTCCACCACCCGCACGTGCGGCTGCGCCTTCAGGTCGGCGTACAGGGCGTGCGTCCGCGGGTCGGTGCTGCCGTTCTCGACGATCAGCAGTTCGTAGTTGGCATAGCTCGCCTTCGCCAGCGACTCCACGCACCGGGCCAGCACGTCCGGGTGGTCCTTGTTCGGGATGACCACCGACACCAGCGGCTGCGTGCGGAGGTGATACACGACGTGATATGTGCCCAGCACCGAGCCGTCGTGTACGGTGGCGTCGATCCCGCTCCGCTCCAGGTGCTCGCCCACCGCCTTCCGCCCGCTGTCGTAGGCGTACATCTTGCTCGTCTGCACGCCGGCGGTGCTCTGCGGGTGAATCCGCCAGTGGTAGAGCACCTGCGGCAGGTGGACGATCTTCTTCGCCTGCTCGGTCGCCCGCAGCACCAGGTCGTAGTCTTGCGCGCCGTCGAACCCCATGCGGAAGGCACCGATGCGGGTGAGCAAATCCCGTCGCACGCACGTCAGGTGGCAGATGTAGTTGCGGCTGCGGAGGGTCTCCGGCGACCAGTCGGGTTTGAAGTACGGGTCCACCCGCAGGCCGGTCGGGTCGAGCTTGTCCTCGTCGGTGTAGATGAAGTCGGCGGCGGTGTCGTGCTGTACGGCCTCGGCCAGTTCGTACAGGGCGAACGGGGCGAGCGTGTCGTCGTGGTCGAGCAGGCAGACCCAATCGCCGGTCGCCAACCCGACCGCCGCGTTGCTGTTGCCGGCGATGCCGCGGTTCGACTCCAAGTACTGCACCCGCGCCCGCGGTTCGGCGGCGGCGAACTTCTCCAGGATCGGCCGCACGTGCGGGGCGGTACTGGCGTCGGCCAGGCACAACTGCCAGTGCGGGTACGTCTGGGCGACGACCGACGCGAGCATCGCTTCCAGGTATTCCGCGGGCGGGTTGAACACCGGCACCACCACCGAGAACTTCGGCGTGCGGTCGAACACCCGCTTCCGCTGGGCACCCAGTTCGGCGGCCGTCGGCTCGTGGGCGGCGATCCACCGCTTGTACTCCTCCGGCGGGGTGGCGGTGATCATGTGCCGCTGTTCGGGCGTGGGGCCGTTGCGGGCGGCCCGCCGGCGGAGCAGCCACTTGCCGACGCCGATCCCCTGTTTGGCGACCGCCCGCAGCCACCGGCGGCGCCGAGTGTGCAGGGGGGCGAGGCGGTTCGCCACCTTGTGCATGAAGTGGGCGAACTGGTACGCCTTGCCGGCCTGCACCTCGGCCAGCTCGACCGTCCGCCGTTCGAGCAGTTCAGTGCGGCGGGCGAGTGCCGCTTCGAGCTGGTCGATGCGGCGGCGGGCGAGGACGAGTTCGGTGGCCGGGTCGGGCATGGGTGTCCTTGTTCAAACCGTTCCGACACCGTACCCGAACCCCGCCCGCACGGAAAGAGGGGGCTGAGCGGCGGGGGTTCGCGGGCGTGTCTCGAGGGGGTGGCCAGGACGTTCTCCTGGCTGTGACGGGCGACTGGCACCGCGGCCAGCGCACCCAGGATCAGCACGACCGTGCAGGCCGTGGCCGCACCCGCCCGGACGCGACGACTAGACACTGAAGCGCTCGACGATCATGCCCAGGGCACCAAGCTGCAGCAGGACGGCAGCG
>JANNDF010000549.1:0-1600 GCA_031387445.1 Planctomycetia bacterium | reverse complement strand
GCGTGGGCCTCGGCGCTCGCACCCGCGGCCCTTGCGGGCCGGGTTCGCCCTGACCGCTTCCCCCGCCCATCTCCGCCCGCTAAAGTACGATACCCCTCACACACCGTCGCCGGAGGATCGTCATGGATCAGGCTCTCGAGTGGCTGACCAAGCACCACGAAGACGTCGTCCGCGGGTTGGCCGACCTGGTGGCCATCCCCAGCATTTCCACCGACGGCGAGCACGACCACGAGATCGGCCGCACCGCCCAACTGGTGTGCGACCAGATGCGGGAGGCCGGGCTGCACCACGTCGAAACGCTCAAGGTGGGCAACAGCCTGCCCTACGCGTACGGCGAGTGGCTGGACGCCGGGCCGGACAAGCCGACCATCTTCTTGTACGCCCACCACGACGTTCAGCCGGTCAACTTCGTCGAGCAGTGGAAGTCCGACCCGTGGAAGCTGACCCGCCGCGACGGCCGGCTGTTCGGCCGCGGCAGTGCCGACGACAAGGCGGCCATCTCCGCCTTCCTCGGGGCGATCGCGGCGTACCGCAAGACGAACAACACCCTGCCCTGCAACATCAAGATGGTGGTGGAGGGCGAAGAAGAGATCGGCTCGCGGAACCTGCTCACCTTCTTCGACAAGTACCGCGAGAAGCTCAAGAGCGACGTGATCCTGGTGCTCGACACCGAGAACATCGAGGTGGGGCTGCCGAGCATCACCTACAGCCTCCGCGGGGTGGTTTCGGTGCTGGTGGAAGTGACGAGTGCGAAGATTCCGGTTCACAGCGGCATGGCCGGCGGGGCGCTGCCCGACGCGGCGCTCGCGCTGAACAAGGTGCTCTCGAAACTGTACTGGGAGAACGGCCCGATCCCGGTGCCCGGCTTCTACGACAGCGTGCGGGTGCTGACCGACAAGGAGAAGGCCACCTTCCGCAAACTGCCGTGGAGCGAGGACAAGTTCCGCCACGAGGTCGGCGTGGTGCCGTCCGCCCGGTTCGCCACCGAGACCGGCATGACCACCTACGAGACGACTTGGCGGCGGCCTTCGGTGACAGTCATCGCGCAAGAGGCGAGCAACATCAAACAGGCGAGCAACCAGGTGCTGCCGAAGGCGGCGGCCATCGTCAGTTGCCGCATCGTGCCGGACCAGAAGGTGGCGGACGTGGTGGCGAGCCTGAAGGCGTACCTGGAAGCCGACACCCCGTGGGGGGTGGAAGTGAAGGTGACACAGCACGGGGCCGGGTGCGAGTGGTGGATGACCGACCCGAACGGCCCGGCGTTCGAGGCGGCGATGGCCAGCCTGCGGCAGGGGTTCGACCGCGACCCGGTGGCCATCGGGTGCGGCGGCAGCATCGGGTTCGTCGGCCCGCTGGCGCACCTGTTCGGCGGGGCACCGGCCCTGCTGCTGGGCATCGAAGACCCGGCCAGCAACGCCCACGCCCCGAACGAGAGTTTGCACGAGGGCGACTTCAAGAAGTTGATGAACTCCCTGGTGCGGCTGTTTGATGCGTTCGGGAAGATTCCGGGTGGGAAGGTGAAGTAGCGCCGAGCAAGGCGAACCCCGGCAATCATGCCGGGGGTGCTGAATGAGTCAAGCACCACCGGCATGACTGCCGG
>JANNDF010000541.1:0-1416 GCA_031387445.1 Planctomycetia bacterium | reverse complement strand
CGCCTGGCCGGAGCTCATCTGCGCCCCGCCGCGCAAGCTGAAGACCGCCGTGGCGGGGGCAAAGAAGAATTCGCCGCGCCGTCTTCGCCGCGAGCGTGCGCGCGGGCCTACGCCAGTCCGCTCGCACGCTCGCGGCGAAGATCATTCCACCGAGTTTCCGCATGCCCTCCGATCCCGCCGCTCCCCAGCCCGCCCCCACCCCGAAGCAAGACTCGGACTGGTGGCTGATGACCAAGAAGTTCCTCAAGAAGGGGACTTCCATCGCCTCGTTCAGCCCGAGCCAGGGGCCGCTCTGCCGGGCGATGTCCAGCAACATCGACTACGACGCGGCCAAGTGCATCGTCGAACTGGGCGCGGGCACCGGGCCGGTGACGGCCGAACTGCTCAAGCGGGTGAAGCCGCACACCCGGCTGATCGTGTGCGAACTGGACGCCGACTTCTGCGTGCGGCTGCGGCAGCGGTTTCCGACGGCCGAAGTGGTGGAAGGGGACGCGACGAAGTTGGAACAGTTACTCGCCGAGCGGGGCATCACGTCGGTCGATCACGTCATCTCGGGGTTGCCGCTGCCGAGCTTTCCGGCCGGGTTGCGGGACGCCGTCATCGCCGCGAGCGCGAAGGTGCTCACGCCGACCGGCACCTTTCGCCAACTGACGAACATGCCGTGGGTGTACATGCCGCTGTACAAGAAGTACTTCAGCGAGGTGAAGTTCCAGTTCGTGCCGCTGAACGTGCCGCCGAGCGGGGTGTACACGTGCAGCGGGTACAAATCGGATGCGCCAGGGGCACCCAGCACAACACACGCCCCGCAGGCACCGACCAACTGATCGTTGCCGAGAGCAGTCATGACGATCGACGAGTTCATCGCTCAGGTGAGGGAAAAAGCCCCGCCTGCTGCTGTGAAAGACGTGAAGAGTTTGGAAGCCGACATCGGCCACCCATTACCGGACGACTACCGCGATTTCCTGCTCAACTGCAATGGGGGAGTGTGCGGTGGCTCACTCTGGTTTCAGGGTCGCGGTACTGACGGCAAAACAGTTGAAGCCGGCGTTCACCACGTCGGCGGGTTCCGCGAAGAGTCTTACTTCTCCCTGCGACGGCGCTTGAAGACTTACAAAGGCCGCATCCCACAGTCGCTCCTCTGGATTCACGACGACCCGTTCGGCAACGCGGTATGCCTGGGTGTTGCCCCACCATACCGCGGGCGTGTCTACTTCTGGGACCACGAGAACGAACCCGATGACGACTGGGATGGCTCGGTGGAAACGGCCGGCAACCTGACGCTGCTTGCCAACTCGTTCACCGAGTACGTCGCCGGCATCCGACCGACGGAAGAACTTGGGTGAGGTGCAGTCGAGTCCCCCCACCCGCCGCCGTCGCTTCGCTCCCGGCGGCGACCTCCCCCACAAGGGGGGAGGT
>JANNDF010000513.1:0-2714 GCA_031387445.1 Planctomycetia bacterium | reverse complement strand
TCTTACTTGTACAACCATTATAGCATTCACGTACATTATCACAGAAGAGACGAAAAGAACATTAGAGTTGTTGGTGTAGTTGTTGTGCCTTATAGGTATAGATTCTCGTTTAGACTAGTTTATCAAGAGAATCACAAACAGATAATTGTAATGGCGCCAATTCTCCAGAATTCGTACTTTTAAAAGAAGGCAGTCAAGATATCGAGTATACTTACAATGTCATCTGGGATGTAAGCTGACAATTTATAGTAGGAAGATGAGATATCTTGGGGAACCAGGTGGGATAACTATTTACATGTTTACGATCCAAAGATACACTGGTTCAGTATTGTAAACTCGATTGTCATCATATTGATTACGCCGCAAAGCCGTGCTGCTTACGGTGGTACGGGCCGTCGTAGTTCTGCGTGCTCTTGCTCGGCTCCAGGCGGCCGTCGCCGGCCACGTCCTTCACCTTGTCTTGCAGGGCGGTCATCTCGGCGGCGGTCATCGGCGTGAACCCCGTGCCGATCTTCAGCGCCTGATCCAGGTACTTCTCGGAGTCGATGCCCACCACCAGCGAACTGACGGGCGTGCTGAGCGCATACCGGATCGCTTCGTCAGCGGTACACACCCCGCTCGCCGGGATCACCCCGCCGGCCGCCAAGTTGCCCCCGCCCAGGCTCTTCATGCCGATGGCCCCGATGCCCTTCGCGGCTAGCGCCGGCATCACCTCCCGCAGGCTGCTGCGGTACCAGTAGTCGCACACGTTCACCGGCAGTTGCACCGTGCTCCACGGGTGCAGCGGGAGCATCTTCAGGAAGATGTGCGGGGCCTTGTGCCCGGTGAACCCGAGGAACCGCACCTTGCCTTCTTGCTGGGCCTTGATCGCTTCGGCCAGCGCCCCGCGTTCGACGATCCAATCCGGGTCGTTGTCGTAGTTGACTTCGTGAAACTGCCACAAATCCAGGTAGTCGGTCTTCAGCCGCCGCAGGCTGTCTTCCAGGTGCTGCCGCGTACCGGCCGCGTCGCGGGAGCAGTTCTTGGTCATCAGGAACACGTTCTCCCGACGCCCGCCTTCGGCCAACGCCCGGCCCATCAACTCTTCACTGCGGCCCTCGTGGTAGTCCCAGGCGTTGTCGAAGAAGGTGAACCCGCTGTCGGCGGCACGCTGCACCAGTCGGATGGCGGCGGCGTCGTCGAGTTCGGGTTGGGCGAAGTGCCAGCCGCCGAAGCAGAGGAGGGACACGTTCGCGCCGGTGGACCCGAGCGGGCGGTGCGGGAGGGACATCGGACGGACTCCGGGGGGGTGGGTGCTGCTGTTGTACCTGATCGGCCGGCGGAATAGTGTACCGTCGGCGGATCGCCCGTCCCACGTCCCGTACGGAGACTCGACATGCGCACCTTCACCCTGCTGGCCGCGGTGATTGCCCTCCCGCTGTTCGCCGCCGACGACAAAAAGGCCGACGCGAAGAAGGACGACAAGACGACGAAAGTGACCGGCACGTTCACCGTGCCGAAGGAGCAGGCGTCGTTCGAGAAGTTGACGCTCGAGGTCCGCCTGTACGAGTACGACCCGAAGGTGGCCGACAAGGGGGCCGACCTGGTGGAGAAGGTGGAGGTGAAGGACTTCAAGCACGAGAAGGGCAAGGAGACGGTGGAGAAATTCGAGGTGGGGGCGAAGGGGATGATCAAGGACGGGAAGGCGTACTACCTGTCGCTGTACGTGCTGGACGGCGACACGCGGGTGAGCCGAGGCGACCTGAGCCACGACGCCGGCCTGGGCAAGGTGCTGACCGACAAGTTCCCGCGGGAGGTGAAGGCCACCGCCCGGCAGATCGGCAAGAAGTAGTGCGGGGGCGGCCCGCCGCCCGTACAACCACCGCACCCTATCCCGGCGGAGTGCGCCCGTGTCACTGCTGTTCACCCTGCTCGGCATCTCCGCCGCGTCGTTCGCCCTGTTCTGGGGCATCACGCTGTTCGCCCAGCGGTACCTGTATAACGAGCCGGCCGACAAGCTGCCCCTGCGGGCGGCCGTCGCCGGCCTGCTGCTCGGCTGCTTCCTCACCGCCTGGGTGTACGTCAACACCCGTGCCGACGGCGAGAACAAGTACGGCGTCATCCACCAGTTCAGCCCGAACGACACGTCCGGCCCGCTCACCAAGTTCCAGGCCGAGCGGAAGAAGCTCGACCCGAACCAGAAGCCGGTGGGCGACGAGACGGTCACGTTCGAGCGGCAACTGACCGACAAGGGGCAGCGGTACATGCCGACCAGCCCGAAGCCGACCGGCGAGGCGAAGCCGTTCGCCGTCACGTCGTCCACGCACTACACCGTCGCCCTGCTGGTCGATGACGCCGGCAAGCTGGTGCGGTACGAGGCGGTCATCAACGACAAGTTGCAGTATCAGGGGGAGAAGTTCACGTTCGTCGAGAAGGGGGGCGGGCGGAAAATCGAACTGGCTCGCGGGCAAGAGCCGAATCCGGCCGAGCCGCTCACCGTCATCTCGCCGAGCGGCGGGGCGGTGTTCCTGGCCCTCGCGCTGAACGCGCTGCATTTGGTGGTCTGGTTCGTCGTCTTCTGGCCGGTGCTGCGGTTCAACGTGGGGCACGCCATCGGGTTCGCGGTGGTGTTCTTCGCCATGTTCACCGTGCTCGTCATGCCACTGCTGTTTGAACAGAACAAGGTGGCGAAGCCGTCGGCGCTGACCACCCCGGCGACGGTGTAAGGGGTGAAG
>JANNDF010000505.1:0-8430 GCA_031387445.1 Planctomycetia bacterium | reverse complement strand
GGGTGACGCACTCTTCAACGCCGAGTTGGTCGGTCGGAAGTACCAGGTCGGGCGAGGTTGGCTCCTCGAACGTGGCCGTCACGCCCGGCATCTGGGCAATCTTGCCCTCGTCGGCCATCGTGTAAGCGCCGCTCTGGTCGCGGGCACGCAGCACGTCCATCGGGGCGGTGCAGTACACCTCCAGCACGCGATCCCGGCCGATCAACTCTTTCGCCTTCTCGCGGATGGCCTCGTGCGGGGCCACGAACGCCGCCACGGTGATAATCCCCGTGTCGTTCATCAGCTTGGCCACCTCGGCCGACCGCCGCAGGTTCTCGGAGCGGTCGTCGGCGGTGAACCCCAGGTCGCGGTTCAGCCCGTGCCGCATGTTCTGGCCGTACAGCACCGTCACCGCCCGTCCGTCGTCCCACAGGCGGCGTTCCAGTTCGTAAGCGATCCGGCTCTTGCCGCTGCCGGTGAGCCCGACCAGCAGCACCGTCACCGGCTTCTGGCTGAAGCGTTGTTCGCGCTCGGCCGGGGTGACGAGGCTCTCACGGGCCTTCGCGGTGACAACCGCCTCCGCCTGCCGCGGGCCGCCGGCCTCCAGGATCATGCCGGCGCCCACGGTCGTGTTCGCCAAGCGGTCGATCAGGATGAACGCCCCGGTCGAAGCGTTCACCCGGTACGGGTCGCACGCAAGCGGTCGCGTCAGGCTGAGTTGAACGTGGCCGACCTCGTTCAGCCCCAGCCGGGCGACGGGCCGGTGTTCGAGGGTGTTCACGTCCACGCCGTAGCGGAACGCCGACACCTCAGCCGCCACCTGCCGGGTGGTCTGCTTGAGCGTGTACGTGCGACCGGGCGTGAGCGGCTGATCCGCCATCCAGACCACCATCGCCTCGATCTGGCTGCTGACGTGCGGCGGGCTGTCGGGGTGAACGAGCATGTCTCCGCGGCTCACGTCCACTTCGTCGGCCAGTGTCACCGTCACCGCCTGCGGGGCGAATGCTTCTTCCAGTTCGCCGTCGTAGGTGACGATCGACTTCACCCGGCTCCGCTTGCCCGACGGCAGCACTGCCACTTCGTCGCCTACGCGGACGATGCCGGAGGCGACCGTGCCGGCGAACCCGCGGAAGTCGAGGTTCGGGCGGATGACGTACTGCACCGGGAACCGCAGGTCGGTCAGGTTGCGGTCGCTGGCGATGTGGACCGTTTCCAGGTGTTCGAGCAGAGCGGACCCGTGGTACCACGGCATCGCGTCACTCTTCGTCGCCACGTTGTCGCCCTTCAGCGCCGACATGGGGATGAAGCTGACATCAGGCAGGTTCAGCTTCGCCACGAACCCGGTGTAATCGGCCTTGATGCGGTCGTACACCTCCTGCGAGAAGCCGACGAGGTCCATCTTGTTGATGGCCACGACGACGTGCCGGATGCCGAGCAGCGAGACGATGAACGAGTGCCGCCGGGTCTGGGTTTGCACCCCGTGGCGGGCATCAATCAAGATGATGGCGAGTTGGCAGGTGCTGGCACCCGTCGCCATGTTGCGGGTGTACTGCTCGTGGCCGGGCGTGTCGGCGATGATGAACTTGCGGCGGTCGGTGGAGAAGTAGCGGTAGGCCACGTCGATGGTGATGCCCTGCTCGCGTTCGGCCTTCAGGCCGTCCGTCAGCAGGGCGAGATCGATCTCGCCGGCCCCGGTGGTGCCGACCTTCTCGCTGTCCCGCTTCACGGCAGCGAGCTGGTCCTCGTAGATCATTTTCGTGTCGTGCAGCAACCGACCGATGAGCGTGCTCTTACCGTCGTCCACGCTGCCGCAGGTGAGGAACCGCAGCAGCTCCTTCTTCTGGTGCCGGGCGAGGTATGTGTGGATGTCTTCGTGAGTCAGGTCGGCGGTGTGCATGAACTCGTCGTCCCAATTCCCAGGTTTCCCAGGGTTCACACCCTGGGCTATTGGCTGTCGCCCCTTCGGGGCTTCTGGTCAGTCCCAGACGTACTTCTCGTCCCACTTCATGCCGTGTGCGGTGAGCAGTACTCGGAATTCGTCCTGGAACGACTGCCCTGCGTGGTGTTCGGCTTGCCGAGCGATGTAGCCGCGGACGGTCTCAATCCGGTCGTACTCGACGGCGAACCCGCCGTACCCGTTCTGCCAGGCGAAGGGCACTCCGGCAAACGTCTCGTGAACCCACTTCGACGAATTCGCTTTCACCACCCGCATCAGGTCGGCCACGGCGATGGTGCGGCCGACCGAAATGAGCAGGTGGATGTGGTCCGGCATCCCGCCGGCCGCGAGCAACCGACATCTCTCGGCCGTCACAATCCCCCCGACGTACTGATACAGGCGATCGGCCCAGTCCTCCCGGATGTACGGCTCACGCCCCTTCGTGCTGAACACGAAATGCACCGGCAGGCAGACGAGCGACTGCGGCATGTCACACCCGCACAAAGCCCCGAAGGGGCGACAGCCAATAGCCCAGGGTGTGAACCCTGGGTGGTTGACTTGGGCTCGCACCCCCGCTCAGAAGTACCCCTCGCGCTTCTTCTGCTCCATCGACCCGGCCTCGTCGTGGTCGATCACCCGGCCCTGCCGCTCGGAGTTCTTCGCCAGCAGCATCTCCTCGATGATCTCCGGCAGCGTGGTGGCGTCGCTCTCGATGGCCCCGGTCAGCGGGTAGCAGCCGAGCGTGCGGAAGCGAACGCGCTTCATCATCGGCACCTCGCCGGGCCGCAGCCGCGCCTGCATCCGCTCGTCGTCCACCATGATGAGTGTGCCGTCGCGCTCGACCACCGGCCGCACGTCGGCGAAGTAGAGCGGCACGATGGGGATGCCTTCGAGGTGGATGTACTGCCACACGTCCAGTTCGGTCCAGTTGCTCAGCGGGAAGGCGCGGATGCTCTCGCCCTTATTCACCTTGCCGTTGTAAAGGCTCCACAATTCCGGCCGCTGGTTCTTGGGGTCCCACTGGTGCAGTTTGTCGCGGAAGCTGTACACCCGCTCCTTCGCCCGGCTCTTCTCCTCGTCGCGGCGGGCGCCACCGAACGCCGCGTCGTACTGGTAGTGGTTCAGCGCCTGCTTCAGCCCCGCCGTCTTCATCACGTCGGTGTGCGTCTTCGACCCGCTGTCGAACGGGTTGATGCCCGCCGCCACACCGTCCTGGTTGATCCACACTTTCAGGTCGAGACCCTGTTCGCGGCAGAACTGGTCACGGAACTCGATCATCGCCCGGAACTTCCAGGTCGTATCGACGTGCAGCAGCGGGAAGGGCAGCCGGCCGGGGTGGAACGCCTTCTGCGCCAGACGCAGCATGACGGCCGAGTCCTTGCCGATGGAGTACATCATCACCGGCCGCTCGAACTCGGCGGCCACCTCGCGGATGATGTGGACGCTCTCGGCTTCGAGTGCTTTCAGGTGCGTCAGGTGGTAACTGCTGCTGATGATCCGCCCTCCGGCTCAACCGTTCTGCCCTGAATCTTATGAGGAACGACCGGCCGCGGCGGGCCGATTGGTAACACCGGTCGGCCGCCCTGTGAGCCACCCGCGTGCCCGTCGCCGCACCGCCGCCGGTGACCTCCGTATTGTGAGAGCATGCGGGTGAACCGCCGCCCGCCCCCCGCCCCGGTGCCGCGATGGTCTCCACCTCGCCGAGCCTGCTCGCCCGGCTCGCCGCCGGCACCGACGCCGCCGCGTGGGACCGGTTCGTCGTCCTGTACACGCCGCTCCTGTTGCGGTGGAGTCAGCGGCTTGGGTTGGGGGAGGCGGACGCGGCCGATTTCACCCAGGACGTACTCGTACTGCTCCTCCAGCACATGCGGAATTTCCGGTACGATGCGGGCGGCAGCTTCCGCGCGTGGCTGAAGACGGTACTGCTGAACGTGTGGCGGAAGCACCAGCGGAAGGCCGCCCGCGGGCCGAAGGTGAACGGCCAACTCGACCACGTCGCCGACACCGACCCCGGCGTGTATGTGGACGAGGCCGAACACCGCGAACACCTCGTCCGGCGGGCGCTCCAGGTGGCCGAAGCCGACTTCGAGCCGGTCACCTGGCGGGCGTGCGTCGAGTACCTGATGAAGGGTCGCCCGGCCGACGAAGTGGCAGCCGAACTGGGCGTCAGCGTCAACGCCGTGTACCTGGCTAAATCGCGGGTGTTGCGGCACTTACGCGCCGAACTCGCCGGGCTGATCGACTGACCGCCTCCGCCATTCCCAGAATATTTCGCGCATTCGCTGACAGGAATCACCCGTAGCGGGATACTCAGTGCGTTCACCACCCGCCGACCCCGTGGACAACCCCCGCCGATGGCCACCCTCCTCCCGTGCCCCGACCGCCGCGACCTGGAGCAGTTCCTGCTCGGGCACGGCGACCCCGCGAGCACAACGCAGTTGGAGGAACACCTGACCGCCTGTCCGACGTGTGCGACGGCGGCGGGCAAGTTGTCGGCGGAAGACGAACTCGTCTCGTCGGTGCGAAAGGCGGCGAGTACGCACGCCACGCCCGAGCCGAAGAGTGTGCAATCGCTGGTGAGTGCGTTCCGACTGGCGGCCCGTGAGTCGGCCGGTCGCACGCTCAGTTACGCCGGATCCAGTCCGCAGTCCGACTCCCCGACCGCCGAGCCGGCACCCGCGGTGATCGGTGCGTATGAGGTCCGCGGGGAACTCGGCCGCGGCGGCATGGGGGTGGTGTACCACGCCTTCGACCAGATGCTTCGCCGCGACGTGGCGATCAAAGTCGTGAAGCGGGAGTGGCGGCGGTCGTCGGACGCGCTAGAGCGGTTCCTGGCCGAGGCGCGGGCGGCGGCGGCGGTCGAACACGACAACATCGTCGTCGTCCACGCGGTCGAGATGCACGACGACCGCCCGTGCCTCGTGATGCCGCTGCTGAAGGGCGAGTCGCTGTCCGCCCGGCTGGGGAACACCGACGGCCCACCCCTGCCGCTGCCGCACCTGCTCAGCCTGGCCCGCGACGTGTTGAGGGGGCTGGCCGCCGCTCACGCCGCCGGGTTGATCCACCGCGACATCAAACCGGGCAACCTGTGGGTGGAGGGCGGCGGCGCGTTCGGGCGGGTGAAGGTGCTCGACTTCGGGCTGGCGGTGGCGGCGGAGCAAGAGGGCATCGGCATGGGCGGCACGCCGGGGTTCATGCCGCCCGAGCAGATCCACGGCGGGGCGATCGACCAACGGGCCGACCTGTTCGCCGTCGGGTGCGTGCTCTACCGAGCGGCGACCGGGCGGATGGCGTTCGACGGCCACACGTCCACCGACCGACTGGTGCGGACGATCACCCGCGACCCGTTGCCCGTGCGGCAACTGAACCCGACGATCCCCCCACGTCTGGCCGCCCTGATCGAACGGCTGCTGGCGAAAGAGCCGGCGAACCGGGTGGGGTCGGCGACGGCGGCCCTGGCGGAACTCGCCGCCATCGAAGCGGACGCGGCGGTGCGGCGGCGGCGGATGACACGGCGGGCGTGGCTGGCGGGCGTGGCGGTGGCCGCCACCGCCGGCGGACTTGCCGCGTGGCTGCTCACCCCCGGCACGCCGGCCGAAGCCCCGCCGGTGGCAGTCGAGATCACCCACGACCCCGACATCACCAAGCTCATCCTGTCGCGGGACGGTCGCGAGCAGGTGGTGGAACTGCCGAAGGACGCCAAGCTGTCGCTCGTGCCGGGCGAGTACACGGTGAAACTGCCGGCCGAAGTGCCCGGCCGACGGGTGGAGCCGGCCGCGTTCACCGTACTGCCCGACACGCCCGCGAAGGTGGCCGTGTCGCTGCCCGGCGAGGTGGCGGTGTCGAAGGCGCACGACGGGGCGGTGACTGGCGTGGCCGCCTTCGCCGGCAAGGGGAAAGGGGCGGTCGTGGTGGTGTCGGCGAGCCTCGACCGTACCCTGAACTCGTGGGCCGTCGGGTCAGCCGAGGAGCCGGCCGTGGTTCGCCTGAACAGCCCGGCCCGCGCGTTCGCCGCCACCCCGGACGGCAAACTGGTGGTCACCGCCGGGGGGAACAAGCAGCCGCCGACCGAACTGGGCGTGCAGGTGTGGGACGGCCCGGCGGTGACCGCCAACGGCCCGCCGCTCGACGGGCACACCCGCATGGTAAACGTGGCGGCGGTGGCGGCGGACGGCTCTCGTATGGTGACCGCCTCCGCCGCCGAGGTGTGGCTCCGTAGCCCGCGGCAATCGCGGCGGGAAGAACTGATCGGCCACGGCGAGGCGAAGGTGACGGCCGCCGCGGTGGACTCCACCGGCAAGTTCGCCCTCACTGGCGACGACGCCGGCAACATGATCCTGTGGGACGCCGCCTCCGCCAAACTGCTCAAGAAGGTGGTGGCGCAGAGCGTGGGCGAGGTGGGTACGGTGCGGACGGTCGGGTTCACCACGGACGGGTTCGTCTCGACCGGCGACGACGGCGTGATCCGCGTGTGGAACACGACGACGTTCAAGGCCCGCGAACTGACGGCGAAGGCGGAGGCCAAACCGCAGTTGTGCCTCGCGGTGTCGGCGGACGGTAAGCGGCTGGTGTGCGGCGGGGCCGACGGGGTGGTCACGCTCTGGTCGGTGGGCGAAGGGCGGGTGCTCGCCACATTCACCGGGCACCAGGGTGCGGTGAACGCGGTCGCGTACACCGCGGACGGGACGGGTGCGGTGTCGGGCGGTGCGGATCGGACGGTGCGCGTCTGGCGGCTCCCGCTTCCATGACGGCGACGAACAACAGTCACAGGCGGGCGGCATCGTGCGATGCCGGCCCAGAGGGTTCCACGGACTTTCATTCACAGGAGTGCGACGATGAACCGGATGATGCTGACGGCGACGGTACTCGGGCTGGCGGTCGGCGGGTGGGCAACCGCCGCGGAGCCAACGAAGGCCGAGATGGAGACGGCGACCCGCCGGGCGAAACTGGTCGAAGACCTGGTGACGGCCAACCGCCTGCTGGCGTTCGGCAAGGGCGAGTTCGCCGAGGCGAGCGGGCTGAAGGACTACCAGTCGCCCGAGGCGCTCGTGGCGGCGGCCGGCATCCTGCTGCGGGTCCAGAAGGAGTCGGGCGGGTTCGAGGTGGTGAACGACAAGGGTGAGGCGGCGAAGGACGGCAAGACGGCCGACCTGGCCAAGCAGGCCGACGAGCTGTTCAAGGAGGCCCGCAACCTTGTGAAGGGGAACAAGGCGCGGGAGAGCGAGATCGCCGAGTTGATCAAGCAGGCCCAGACGGTGGACGACAAGCGGGGCGCGGTGGGCAAGCCGCGGACGAACACGAAGGTGCTCAAGCCGGGCGAGTCGGTCGAGATCACCATCGGGTTCATGCCCGGCAGCCCGGCCACCGTCAGTTACACCACCGCCGGCGGGCCGCGGCAGCAGTGCGAGATCATCGGGCCGAACGGCAAGACGCTGTACGACAACACCGGCCGCGACGGCAGCCACAGTTGGACGACGGTGAACGACGATAAGAAGCGGATGATCACCATTCGCCTGACCAACCACGGCACCGGCACTCACACCGTCACCGTCACCACGAACTGAGCGAACCCATCCCCCCGCCGGCTCGTCCGGCGGGTCTCCCCTCACACTCTCGGAGTCTCCCGATGAAAGCGCTGAAACTGCTCCCCCTGTTCGCCCTGGCCGTCGGACTGGTGTTCACCGGCACGCCGCACGCGGCCGACCCGCCCAAGGGCGGCGAGCCGAGCAAAGAGGAACTGGCGGAAGCCGAAGGGCGGGCGAGCGTGGTGGCCGACCTGGGCACGGCGGCCGAACTGACGGCCCTCGGCCGCGGGCTGTCGTGTGAGGCCACCTCTCCGAAGAACGCCAAATCGCCCGAGGCATTGGTGCTGGCCGGTGGTATCCTGCTCCGCGCGCACGCGGTCACCGGCGGCAAGACGGCCGAACTGGACGTGACCCCGACCGACGAGAAAGGGAAGGCGATCGAGGCCAAGCGGGAGAAGCTGAAGTCGCTGAAGGAGCAGGCGGCCGACCTGTTCGACGAGGCGCGGGCGATGGCCGCCGAGGGGAACGACAAGGCCCGCACCGCGGCCGTCGAGGCGATGATCAAGCGGGAGGAGGCGTCCGAGCCGAGCCGCGGGGCGGTGGGCGGGCCGAAGCGGGTGGCCATGGCCATCGCCCCCGGCGCCACGCAGAACTTCAAGGTGGCGTTCGTTGGCGGGCTGCCGGCGGTGGTCGCCATGCAGGGGAATGGCACGTCGAATCTGAAGATTGTCATCACCCACGTGGGCGGCAACCAGTTGTTCAGCCTGAAAGGGGTGGCCGCCCGGTACGCCTGGGTGCCCGTCCGCGACAAGGACGGGGCGAAGTGGTTCGACATGACCGTCACCAACGTCGGCAAGGCGCCGACCGCGTACATCCTGGCAACGAACTGAGTGTGCGGTGTGCTCTCCTTGTCAGAGCCGGGGGGGGGGGCGCCGGGGGGCCCGAGTGCCGGGGGGGAGCGCGCGGCACTGGGCCCCCCCCCGGGGAGGT
>JANNDF010000441.1:0-1498 GCA_031387445.1 Planctomycetia bacterium | reverse complement strand
GCTGGAACCGCCGGCGTCAGCCGGCCGGGTGGGGAGACACGGACTGCATTACTTCCCGTCTTTCTTCTCAACCGGCTTCTTCTCTTCCGGCTTGTCGTCCTTCTTGCCGTCGAGCGCCTTCTTGGCATCGGTCAACTTCTTCGTCACCTTCTTACGGCGCTCGGCGTCCCGCTTCGACACGTCCTCGAACTTGAGCGACTTGGTCCACGTCTCGACGGCCCCTTTCACGTCGCCCAGCGCCATCTGCACGTCGGCCAGGTGGTCCCAGATCTCGATGTGCTCGGCCTCGTCCTGGTCCTGTGCCGCTTCCAGCAGCGCCTTCTTCGCCTCCTCGTACTTCTTGTTCTTGAACAGCACCCAGCCCAGGCTGTCCACGTAGCTGGCCGTCCGCTTCTTGGCCGTCTCCTCGTCGATCTTCTTCTCCTTCAGCAGCTTCTCCCGCTGCTTGGCGTCCAACTCCAGCGCCTTGTTGATCAGCTTCTCCGCCTCGGCGATGTTCATATCGTTGTCGCACCAGATGAACCCCAGGTCGTTCGGGTACGTGGGGTTCTCCGGGTCGTCCTTGATGAGCGCCTTCAGGATGTCGGCCGCCTTGTCGATCTTCTTCGACTCGACGTAGATGTTGGCCTGCATGTACTTGGTGTTGCGGATGTACCGCTGCTTCTGGTCGTCGCTCGGGAACGTCTCGTCCTCCAGCGCGCTGCCGGCCGCCTTCAGCGCGTCCACCGCCTCGTCGTACTTGCCGGCGTCCCGCAGGATGAAGCTCTTCAGTTGCTCGGCGTACCACTTCTTGAACGGGGCGCGGGAGACCATCGCCAGCGCCTCCTCCGTTTCACCCTTCTTGGCGGTCGCCTGGATGGTCTTCTCGAAGGCGATGAAGTGCAGCGTCTGCACCTCTTGCCCCTCGCCGTTCAGTTCGAACGCCTTCTTGCACCGGGCGATCACCCCGTCGTAGTCCTTCTGGTCCCAGGCCAGGTCGATCAGCCCCTCGTAGGTCAGCACCATCTTCGGCTCGCTATCCAGTTTGGTGGCGGCCTCTTCGCAGAAGGTGTAGAAGGTCTTCGCCGTCTTGTAGTCCTTCGTGATGTGGGCGGCCTGGCCGAGCAGCAGGGCGGCGTTGAACTTGAACGGCTTGTCCTTCTCCTTCGCCTCCTCGTGCATCTTGGCAGCCACCGCCACCAGCCGCTTGGCCACCTCGCGGTCCTTCAGCAACTCCCGCAACTTGGCCGTGCGGGCCTCGTCGGTGGTGATGTCGTTCAGCTTGCTCGCCCGCTCCTTCAGTTGGTCGTCGGAGACGGTCGGCACGGGGGCGGCGGCCACCAGCCCGACGGCGAGCAGCAGCACCGCCGGGACGAAACGCAGCGTTGTCATGAGTCACTACCTGTTGGGCAGGAGATCCACCGGACGGACCGGCATTCCCGCCCATCTTACCTAAGTGGCGTGGGGCGATCCATGCGGATTGGCAGACATGGTCGGAGGCCCCGACCGTGAGGGAGGG
>JANNDF010000262.1:0-3915 GCA_031387445.1 Planctomycetia bacterium | reverse complement strand
GGGCCCGCCCCCCGGGGGTCCCCTCGGCGCGGGGGTTCTTCACCCCCGGCCGCCCGCGGGGGGGGTGCGGGGCGCACACCCCCCCGGGCGGGCGCCCGCCGGCGGTTCCAGGGGACCCAACAACTCCGGCACCAGCTCCGCGAACTCGTCGAGCTTCGGCGAGTGGTGCGTGGACTTGTCGAACAGGAAGGTGCTGTCGCAAATGAGCCGCAGGTTGGCGAGGCAGGCCAGGACGCGCTTGCGGTCGACGTCCGTCAGATGCGCTTTGCCGAGCACGCGGGCCAGCGTGGTGCGCTGCTCTTCGTAGGGCACCCGCTGCTCGTCGCTCAACTCCACGTACACGGTGTTGTCGGTGCGGCCGGGCAGTTGCGTCAGCACCTCCGCCCGCGTGCGGCGGAGGAAGATCGGTTCGAGCCGCTCGCGGATCTTGTCGAGGTTACGGTAGCCGGTCAGGTTGCCCTTCTCGTCCAGCACGCGGTGGTCTTGCAGGAACTGGAAGACCGGGCCGAAGCGGCGCTCGTCCACGAACTGTACGATGCTGTAGAGCTCTTCGAGCTTGTTTTCGAGCGGCGTGCCGGTGAGCACGATGGCGTACCGGCTGACCAGCTTCTTCACCGCCTGGCTCGTCTTCGACGCCCAATTCTTGATCCGCTGGGCCTCGTCGAGCACGATCACGTCCGGCTTCCACGCGTTGATCGCGTCGCGGTCTCGCACCACCTGCTCGTAGTTGACCAGCCGGAAAAACGTCGCCGCGATGTACTGGTCTTTCCGGTCGTCCGGCCCGCCCTCGATGACCTGCACCGCCCGCTTGGTGAACCGCCTGATCTCCCCTTCCCACTGGTACTTCACGCTCGACGGGGCCACCACCAGCACCCGCGAGATGCCGCGCTCGCGGGCCAACAGTTCGACCGCCGCGAGCGACTGGAGCGTCTTCCCAAGCCCCATGTCGTCGCCGAGAATCGACCGCCCGCGACAGGCCAAGAACACCGCCCCGCGGAGTTGGTAGTCGTACAGCGGCACGCTGAGCAGGTGGGCGTCGAACGTGCCGGCGTCGATCTGGGCCAGCCACTCCTCTTCCTTCCGCCGCAGGTCGAGCCGTTCGAGTTCACGCCGGAGGAAGTCGCGGGCGTCGGATCGCACCGTGATCTCTTCCGGCACCCGTTCCACGTCGGCCAGAAAGTCCTCGTGCTTGCCGCGACCGCCCCACAGCCCGCGGTCGTCGAAGTACCGCTTGGCGAAGTCGCCGAGTTTGTCGGTGTGCCGTGGGGGGAGCATCAGGCCGAGCTTCAGTGCCTCGCCGTAGTGCAGGTAGATTTCTGGTCGCGTGACGGCGGCCTTCTTCTTCTGCACGTGGGCCGGGTTGTCTTCCTTCAGGTCTTCGAGCACCGCCTCGATGTGCTTGCAGGTGCCGAGGGTGTTGGCGCGAAAGTCGGGGCAAGTGCAGGTGTTGTCGCCCGTGTCGAACCCGCGGACGGCGACGGTGTACTCGCCCCCGCTGACGGGGTTGGTGACGCGGAAGTCGGAGAACACGCGGTTCTTGCCGACGTTCTCGATGCGGTAGTTGTCCGCCTTCGCCCGCTGCCGGCGGATCTCGATCTGCTCGTCGCGGAGCATGGCGTTTCTTGGCGAACCCCGGCAGTGATGCCGGGGGTGGTTGTAGGAATGGAACCCGCCCCGCCCGGTGGCCACTTGCGAACCGTTCAGTGCATCGCGGCGACAAGGCTTGTCTGGGCGGCGCGATCAACACTGTGTGAGCCAACCAGCACTCACCCGCGGCGTCACGCCGCAGTCGACGCCACCTCAATCCGGACGGGACGGGTGTAGCTGATTGTACCTTCTCCATCACCCGGCGGCTCACGCCGCTCGGCTCGCCGGTAACGCCTCACATCACGTACCGTCGCTTGGCCGCGGTTGCGGCGGCGCAGCTCGCACACGTGCCGTTCACCACCAGGTCGTACCCGTCGATGTGGAACCCGTGGGCGGCGGCCACCGCCTTCACCGTCTCCGTCAGCCCCTCGTGCGTGAACTCGGTCATGCTCTTGCACTCCCGGCACACCAAGTGCTCGTGCCACGGGTAGCCGTAGTCGTGATCGTACACGGTGCGTTGCCCGATCTCGATGCGGCGGAGCAGGCCGGCGTCCACCAGCTTGCCGAGCGTGCGGTACACGGTCGCCCGGCTGACCCGCTTCTTGGTGGCCTTCAGGTCGGCGAGCAGTTCGTCGGTGTCGAAGTGCGAGTGACGGGCGAAAATGTGAGCCACCAGTTCCCGCTGCTGGTCGGTGTACCGCTGCGGGCGGGGGCGGCTGGCGAGGAACTCGCGGAACCGCTCCTCGGGCGTCTGCGAGACGGCGACGGCGGGCAGGGGCACGGTTCGATCCTGGGTGGTGGCGAGCGGCACGGTTGGTAGGGTGGCCCACTCTCGCCGAGAGCGGGAATCAAGAACCCGCTCTCGGCGAGAGCGGGCCACCCTATCCGGGTCCGGCTCGGCTCGCCGGACCTACTCTTTCTGGTTCGGCGGGTCCACTGCCCGGAACATGAACTCTTCGGCCAGCGCCCACCGCTCCGGGGAGTCCAGTTCGCCCGCGGCGATGAGCGCTTTCATACGGTTCACCAGTTCCCAGCGGATGCCGTCAACCGGCGGCTCGTCGGCGGCCGGGGTACAGTCGGCGGTGTCGTTCATTGCGGCTCGGAGTCGGGCCGGGCGGTGGGGGGCGTGGGCCGACCAGCCGTCGGGCAGTCGGCGGTCCCACCGGGGGCACGGGCGGTTCGGGCGGGGTGCGGGGCGCATGGGGTTCACTCCGTTGAAGCGGCGGGCGGGTGATCCGTCGTCGGCCCGGCCTTCCATTCCGCGTCTCCTACTGTTCGGGCGTATCCTGGGTGCGGGTGTTCACCAGTCTGGTGGCCGCGCCATTCTACTCTCGCTCATCGTCGCTCGCGCCGTTCACTGTGAAAGAATTCGGCACCCGATCAACTGGGTAATCTGGGTCGGAGTTCCCGGCGCAGGGGTTCGCCCGCGCGCTCACTGTTCGCGGGTGAGAACCCCACACGGCGGGAATCCTCGGTGCATTTTACCACTTCTCTTCAAGTGCGAATCGACTACTCCCGGCATCACTGCCAGGGTTCACCCGTCAGGTGCTCTGCGCGAGCTGCGTTCGCGGCCATATGCGCGAGGCGTGTGGGCGTCGGGTGGCGGTATCCGCTGAGCACTCTCTTCACCAACTCCACCGCGCCGAACACGTCGCACTTGTGCCCCGGCGACACGAAGCACGGCCGCACCCCGTCGGCGGTTCGCACCACCGCACCGACCGTATCGGTGCCAATGGTCAGCGGGGTGGTGTCGCCCGCCTTCGGCCCGACCTCGCCGTGGTCGCCGGTCAGCCACGTTTTCGCGCACCCGATGGTCGGCACGTCCAGCCACAACCCGAGGTGACACGCCAGCCCGAACCGCCGCGGGTGGCTGACGCCCTGGCCGTCGAGCAGCACGGCGTCCGGCATCAGGCTGAGCTTGGCGAACGCACTGAGCAGCGGCGGGCACTCGCGGAACGACAGCAACCCCGGCACATACGGAAAAGTCATCTCCTCCCGCACGACCGCTCGCGTGAGTTCGGCCCCACGGACGATGTCCCACACCACCACGGCGGCGAACGCGAGCGGGGAGTCGATGGCGTAGGCGATGTCGCACCCGGCGATCATCCGCACCGGACCCAGCGGGGTGGAAGTGTCGATGCGGGAGGCGAGTTGCGTCTGAAGGGCAACCGCCTCGTCGGGCGAAACGTGCCAGGGGTGGAGGGGCGTGACCGTGTCCATGATGGGTCGGGCGGATGGCACAACGGACGCAGGAACGACGTGTGGTGTTCGGGTGGCGCGGATTGCAGGGTGGAATGGGAGGGTTAACACCCCAAGCTCCCTTGTCAT
>JANNDF010000212.1:0-7675 GCA_031387445.1 Planctomycetia bacterium | reverse complement strand
CTGACAATGTCCGGCGGGGCGAGCGATGTGGCTGGGGGAAACTCTTGGGAACTTGGCTGATCGGGTGACCCAGAGTTGGGTTTGGACGACCGGCCGCCGGGTCGATCTCGGTGAACACCCCTGGCTCGCGGGGCCGGTCGGATCGACCCGACGGATCGGCGCCGACTTCTTCGACCGGTGGGCCGTGGCGGAAGGCCTCCGGGTCGAGCGGGACCCGTCCGGCCTGGGACTGCTCCCTTCTTTCGCTGTCCTCGCCGGCGGCGGGTTCGACCCGGCCGTAGTTCACCCCGCAGTCGCCGAGTTCTACGAGCGGACGGCCGACTTCGACATCGACGTGTGGCCGGAGTGGGGCGGGTTGGTCCGGCCGTGGTGGCCGCCGTCTTCAGCCGCCGGCTGGGGCAACTCAACCTGCCGCTCTCCCCGCTCGACGTGAGTTGGGGGGTGACCAGTGAGGTACTCCGGGTGACCGATCCGGCGACCGGCCGGGTGCGGGAGAACGCCTGGGTCCGGACACTCGTCAAGACCGGGCAGCCGGTATACGTCGGCAGTTACTCTGTGGTCACCCCGCCCGCGGCCGGTCGGCCGTGCGTCAAGGCCGTGTACCCGCTCCCTGGCGGGAACGCGGTCGTCACCCTCCGGCCACACGCCCGGCCTGACGGCGGCTTGGAGTTGGCCGCGGACGGCCGCCGGTTCGGCGACCCTGGCCTGTATTTGGTGGCACACGCCCCCGGTGGCGTCCGCGTGCGGTTCGTTCGCAGCTTCCGGCAGGTGATCCGCGTGTACGCGGCCGGCGACGGGCTCGTGCGAGCGGACCACACCATGTCCATCGGGGGCCTCCGCTGCCTGCACCACCACTACCGATTCCGCCGACGGGAGCGGGGGTAAACGACTCGGGAGGGGGCGAAGTACATCCGCCGGCGGTTCGCCCAGGACTGCCCCGACGTGCCGGTGTGCGAGTCACTCCGGGAGACGTGTGAGGCAGTCGCACGGTTGCTCACTGCCTGAGTTCGGCCGAGTCGAACGCTCGTGTCATGTCGCTGTTCGCCAGTGCTGGGGAAGAGAAAACCTGGGTGGGCAGCGGGGTGGAGTTGGTGATCGGTGCCGGCGGGTTGGCCCACCACGTGGCGGCGAGGGTGGCGGTCCACTTGTCCGCCAGCGGGCATTCTTCCAGCGCGGCGAGCAGAGCGCCGGCGGTCGCCGGTCGGTCGTCCGGTGACTTCGCCAAGCACTGCAACAGCAGGTGCTCGAACGCGGTGCCGACCAGCGCGCCGTGGGCCGACGGCGGCGTCGGCTCGGCGTTCAGGTGCTTCATGCAGATCTCGACGACCGCTTTCCCGTCGAACACCGGCTGACCCACGAGCAGGTAGTACGCCACCGCCCCGAGCGCGTACACGTCGGCCGGCGGGCCGACGGTGTCCGGGCGGCTGATCCCTTCGGGCGACAGGTAGAGTGGCGTGCCGGTGACGGTGTTCGCCGACGTGACGTTCGCCTCGCGGCCGTCGGCCACCTTCACCAGCCCGAAGTCGAGCACCTTGACGAAGTCCGACACCCCGCCGCGGCGGGTGAGGAAGATGTTCGCCGGCTTCACGTCGCGGTGAACCAGTCCGGTCGCGTGCGCCTCCGCCAGCGCACCGCACACTTGCTTCAGCAGATACACCACGCGGGTTTCTGGGAGCGGGCCGTACTGCCGCACCAGGTCGTCCAGGTTGGTCCCTTCCAGGTACTCCATCGCGTAGTAGAAGATGCCTTCCGGGGTGCGCCCGTAGTCGTAGATGGCGACGGTGTTCGGGTGCGTCAGCCCGCTCGTCATCTGCACTTCGCGCTCGAACCGGGCGATCGCCACGTCGGTCATGTTCGCCACATCGAGCAGCTTCACGGCTGTCGGCCGGCGGAGCATGGCGTGCCGGGCCTTGTACACCGTGCCCATGCCGCCCTGGCCGAGCTTCTCTTCGAGCGTGTACTGGCCGAGTTGCTTCGCCTCCAGCACGGCCGCACGCAGCTTCTGCTGTTGCCGACTCATGAACAGCATGGCTGCGAACAGCCCGGCGGCGGCCAGCAGCAGCAGCCCCAACAGAACCGACAGTGCCCCGCGGAGGATGTACACCGGGCGGAAGGCCTCGTCGCGGTTCACTTCGGTGACGACGCCGAAGTCATACTCGGGCAGCCACGTCCACGCGCCCAGTTTCTGCACCCCGCGGTAGTCCGGGTAGCCGTCCACGTCGTACCCGTCGCCGTGTTCGGCCGCTTCCGCCACGGGTTTCGTCAGCGGCCAGTCGGCCCGCCGGGTACGGGGCCGCTCCCGCTCGGACAGGTTCGCGCCGGGGTTCTTCATGTACAACGTGAGCAGCGACCGCTCCTCGGGGCGGTCCACCAGCAGGCCGTACTCCTTCATGTCCTCGTCGAACCGCGACTGGCTGAGCATCAGCCCGTCGCCGTCGAAGGCGTAGGTCTCACCCGATTTGCCGGCCTGGGCGGTTTGCAGGATGCGGGTGAAGTCGGCGTCCGGGCGGATGCGGAGGCCGAGTGCGGCGATCACCGTGCCGCCCTCGTCCCTCACCGGGGCGGCGGCGAGCATGGTCGGCACGCCCATCCGCAGTACCCCGTTCTCGTCCTTCAGCCACGACACCGCCTTGTACGGCTTGGACACCCCCGGCTGACCGGCCAGCACCTTGTCGAAGAGTGTCTTGCGGGGGCCGGTGAGCGCTTTCCCCTGGGCCTGGTCGTCCTCCGCCGCCACGATCACCGCGGAGGTGTTCACCAGGAAGAAGCCGTGGTAGCCGCGGTCGGCCAATCGGGTGGCGAACCACTCTCGCAACGCCTCCACCGCCTTCGGGTCGGAGGAGCGGCCCAACTCCGGCGCGCTGATCGCCCGTGCCGCCTGCCGCACCTCCGGGGCGTCGGCCAGTATCACCGCCATCTGCTCCTCCCGCTTCACCCACCCGCGGAGGGCTTCCACGTCGGCCTTCAGGATGGTCGTCATGGTGGCCGCCCGCTGCTCGCGGAGGGCCGTTTCAATCGACGAGTTCACCCACCAGCCGGACACGCCGATCACCGCGGCGGCGATGACCGGCCACGCCCACAGTTGGCGGCGGAGGAACTTGGTAGTGGCGTCCAGGGCGACGGACGAGGTGAGGCGGGTGAAGAACCGACGCGACGACGGCTTGCCGATTTCCGGCGAGAAGCTGGTACGGCTGGGCGACGAGGTATCGGGTGGCATGGGGGCGGTTGGAAGGGTGTCGGTTGCTCCCCTCAGTCTAGCCCGCGCACAGCCGGCGTGCCTCTACTTTAAGTCCCACGGGGCTTCCAACATGTTCACGATGAATCGGGCGGCCTTGCGGACGGCCGCGTCTTCGGCCGTGGCCATCGATTCGCCGTTCATGGTGATGAAGCGACCGGTGGCAGTAATCCGAAACGGCGTCGGGTTCGGAACCAGCGGGTTCGGGTCAGCCGGCGCTGGGGGTTGAAGGGACGGGTCGAAGGCCGGCTGTTCCGGCGTGGACCGCTTCGGGAACTTCGGGTTGGAGAGGATTTCTCCCGTCCGCAGGTCCCGCCAAACCACATCCACGGTGATCGTGAGGTCGCTCTCGAGCGGCAACGCCTGGATGTTGCGGTTCAGCACCGGTTTGCTCACTTGCATGATGGTGCCGATCAGTTCGGTGTCGGCGCGGGCCGGGTCGGACACCACTTTGATCGGCGTCTTCCGCCCGGTCAGCTCCTTCACCAGGGCGTCGGTCATCTCCACGTCGAGGTTGCGGATGGGGGTGGTGACCACCGGGGCCAGCTTGAACGTGGGGATGTACACGCTGCGGATGTTCGGGTCGAACGGCGGCTCGGTGGTGTACCCCAACAGGCAGAAGTTGCCGCCGTTGCGACAGCCGACCGCGGCGGCGGTGCCGGCCAGTAGCGCGGTCAGGAACAGGCGGCGGGTGAGGCGGCGGTTATCGCCCATCGTACCCCCCCTGGACTGGCACCACCGGGGCCGGTTGCGGGCGGGTCGGCCGCTTGTCGGTCGGGTCCACCTGCACCCCTTCCGGCCGCGGCTTGTTGTTGAACAGGTTGTCCAACCCGTCCTGCACCTGCTCCATCATCGACTGCTTGCCTGCCGCCTTGTCCGCGGCCCGCTTGGCCTCGATCTCTTTCATCTCCGTGACGCGGGTGGCCGCCAGGTCCGACCACCGCGTACCGGGGTACCGCCGCTTCACCAGCTCATAGCAGAAGTACGCCGACCCGTACTTGCCCGACCGCCGGTAGTATTCGGCCGACTCGAAATCCCGTTCAGCCTGTCCTTCGCGGATGGTCAACTTCTGCTTCGTCAGCCACTCCACCTTCGCCGGCTCGCGGCGGTACTCGGGCTGGCTGGCCTCGATGTTGTGAACCAGTTGCAGCGCCTCGTTCGACTTCTGCCCGTCGTACCACGGGCCGCCGGCGGCGCGGTTCTTGGCGTCGATGGCGTACTTGACCGCCTCGGCCCGCAGCGGGCTGTCGGGGAAGTGGTCGGCCAGCGTGCTGAAGTAGTGGTCGGCGTCTTCGTAGTGGCCGCGGCTGTAGTGCAGGTAGCCGGCCCAGAACATGGCCTTCTCGGCGCACTCGGCGTGGGGCGCGCCCTCGGCGATGTTCTCGTAGCACTTCACCAGTTCGCCGTCGAAGTCGAGCCGCGGGCGGGTCTTGTCGGAGAAGTTGGGCATCCACCCGGCCTGCTTCACCTCGTTCGTGTTCTCCGGCATGATGTCCTTCCGCCAGTCCTCCGCGATCGCGAACATGCGGTCGGCCGCCTGCCGGCTGTACACCCCGCCGATGTAGTCTTTCAGGTAGCGGTTGTAGGTGGCGACGGCGTCGGGCAGTTTCTTCTGCAAGCGGCAGCATTCCGCTTCCAGGAACCGCGCCTTCTCGACCATGTGGCCGGGGTTGTACGAGTTGTCGGCGAGCGGACCGAACCGCTTCTGCGCGTCGGCGTACTTCTCCTCGGCGAACAGTTGCTCCGCCTCGGCCATCTTCTCCGCCGCGTACGGGTCGTGGTACGAGCTGTTCAGGGTGGAGTTGAGCGTGTCCTTCACCTGCTCGGAGAACGACTTCTTCCCCTTCTGCTTGCCGAACGGGGTCGAGCAGCCGGTGCCGGCGGCGACCGCCACTAGCACGAGCAGCGGCACGAACAGTCGGCGGGTGATGGACATCGATCGGCTCCCCCGGCGGCCTGCCTCCCGGTCCCCACGAACGGGTCGGCGTGCCGATAGCACCGATGCGGGCCGTGCGCCACGGGTGAGTCACCCACCGTCGAGGTAGGAGAGCATCCGTGGGCGGCGACCGAGCACATAGCTGACCGTCTGGCCGAGGACCGCCCGCACCTCCCGCCGGATGAGCGGCGGGGAAGGGGCGAACGGGTCGCGGCCGGGTGTCCGGTCGGCGAGCGCGGCAAGCGCGGCCCAGGCCGGGTCGGACAGTGGTCGGCGGTCGCGGACTCCGGGCGAGCAACTCGGGCACACCACTCCACCGGCCTCGGGGCTGAATACGACCCGGACGGCGGACGCTGGCGGCACGATCAACTCGCGGGCGCACACGGCACACGCATCGAGTCGCGGGCTATACCCGAGCTCCTTGAGCCAAACAAGCTCAAATGCGGAAACTGATTCCGCGGATGGTTTCAACTCCCGCAGGACTCCCAACCCGGCGTCGAACAGGTCCGGGTGCGGGTCGTAGTCTTGCGTGCCGTCGGCCAGCAGTTCGGCGACGTAGTACCCGACGTTCAGCGCCGTCATGTCGGTGCGGAGGTGCGGGAAGCGTTCGGCCACCTGGGCTTCGATGAGCAAGTCCAGCCCGCCGTGCGCCTTCCGCAAGTACGTCACCCGGCAGACGGTGAGCAGGTCGAGGGCGATCTCGAACTTGGAGTTCAGTCGGCGTCCGCCCTTCGCCAGCGCCCGCACCTTTCCGAACTCGCGGGTGAACAGGGTGGTGATGCGGCTGGTTTCGGACCAGTCGGTGCCGCGGACGACGAGTGCGAGTGCGTTTTCAGCCATGTGGTGATTATCGGACGCGAGGCCCGGTGCGGGCGCGTGTTCTATACTGGCACGGCGAGACTTTTCAGCGCCGCCCGTGTGTGACTTGAGGTGACGCGCCCGTGAGTGCCGCGACGGACGAACTGCCTGTGACCGAACCCCGGACGAACGACTCCCTTCCCCCCCGCCCGGTTGAGGAACTGCCGGTGACGGTGGTGGAGAACCGACTCGGCTGGAGTTGGGTCGATTTCGTCGAGATGTGGCGGTTCCGCGAACTGTTCTTCTACCTCACCCTCCGCGACATCCGCCTGCGGTACAAGCAGACCGCGCTCGGCGTCGGCTGGTCGGTGTTCCAACCGCTCGCCACGATTCTGGTGTTGGTCGTGTTCGTCGGCTTCCTCGGAAACGCCCGCGGGGGGATGGATCAGGCGCAGTACGTCCTGTTCGTGATCGCCGGCGTCATCCCGTGGACGTTTTTCGACAGCGCCGTGCGGAACGCCGGCAACAGCCTGGTGAACAACGAGCGACTGGTGACGCGAACGTACTTCCCACGGGTTGCACTTCCGGCTGCGAACGTGTTCGCTGCCCTCTTCGACTTCGGCATCTGTCTCGCCCTGTTCGCACTCATTGCCGTGGGTTACGCGGTGTTCGGGCAGGGGGTGACAGTTTCATGGCAACTCCTGCTGACGCCGGTGGTGGTCGGCCTGCTGGCGATGTTGGCGTGCGGGCTTGGCGTGTTCCTGTCGGCCCTGGTGGCGTCGCAACGCGACTTCCGCTTCCTCATCACCTTCGGCATGCAACTGTGGATGTTCGCCACCCCGTGTATCTACCTGCCGGCCGACACGCCCGCCCTTCAGAACTGGCACTGGCTGTTGCAATTCAACCCGGTGTACGGGCTGGTGTACAACTTCCGGGCGTGTACGCTCGGGCTGCCGCTCGACTGGCCGTCGCTCGGCATCGGTGCGGGTGCGGCGATACTGGCGGTCGTCGGCGGGGCGATCTACTTCCGCCGCGTCGAGCGGGCACTGTCGGACACCATATAGGCGAACCCCGGCAGTCATGCCGGGGTGGTGGCCAACACAACCCCCGGCATGACTGCCGGAGTTCACCAGGAGAAGCGAATGCTTGGCACGATGCTGAACCCGACCGACTTCCTGAAACGGCTCGGCGAGGAGTGTACCCGCGTCGATCCGGCGTGCGTGAAGAACCTCGCCGACCTGATGTGGGAGCGATACGAGGCCGGGCGGATGATCTTCGTCATCGGCAACGGCGGGAGCGGGTCGAACGCCTCGCACTTCTGCGAGGACATCGGCAAGGGCACGCTGAAACTGCCCGACGACCTGCACAACGACGGCAAGAAGCGGTTCCGCATCCTGAGTCTGACCGACAACACGCCTTACATCCTGGCGTGGGGGAACGACGAGGGCTTCGATCGCGTGTTCGTCGAGCAGTTGCGGAACCTGGCTTCACCGGGCGACTTGTTGATTGCCATCAGCGGCTCGGGCAACAGCAAGAACATCCTGCGCAGTGTCGAGTGGGCTAATGCAAACGGCCTCACCACGCTCGGCTGCACGGGCTTCACCGGCGGGGCTCTGCAAACACTGGCCCATCACAACCTGCACGTTCCGCTCGACGACATGGGCATCGTCGAGACCGTCCACCTCGCAGCCTTCCACTGGGTGGTG
>JANNDF010000146.1:0-1587 GCA_031387445.1 Planctomycetia bacterium | reverse complement strand
CGCGGCAATGAGGATTGAACGTTTCCTCTCTCCGAAGCGGAGTGCGGGCCGAGGGGTATGGGCTCTTCCACCCGACAAGAAACACAGTTTGGGCAATCTGTGCCGATTTCACCGGCGATGAAAGTCGGTGGACTTGCATCGGAGGGGCGATGTCGGCGGGCATCCGGGATGGAATGGCCGAAACAACCGGCATCATCGGCACGGAGGCCGCCTGTGAAGCGTTTCGCCACACTCACCCTGGTTGGGTCAATTCAGTTGACTGCCCTCGCCGGCAACCCGGTGTCGGTCTACCCGCCGGCGCCGCCGAAGCCGGCGAACAGTATGAGCCAACCGCTCAGCGCCGCCGTGCAGTCGGCCGCCGTTTCGCTGCCGGCTGCCCCGGCCCCGACGATGACCAGCATGCCCAATTGGGGCACGCCGGCCGTGCTGCCGGGCACGCTCGTCGCCGCGCCAACCGCCAGCGGCATCCCGTGCAGCGACCCGGCCACATGCCAGGTGGTGAAGCCTTACTTCAATCCGCTGGCCCTGCGGCCGGGGTGCGACGTGGTCCGTGGGTCGTGCCTCGACCGGCTGAAGGATTGGTTCTGCTATCGCTCCTCACCGGGCGGGTTCGTCCGCACCCCGACGCCGTACCGCGCCCCGCTCCGGACGTACTTCCCCTGCACGCCGACGTGCGGCAGCGGCGGGTGTGGCCCTGCGGGCTGTGCGACTGGTGGGTGTGCGGCCGGTGGAGGAAACTGCGGGACGGTGACCTTGGCCGTGCAGAAACTGGAAGCGGGGTGCGACACGCCGGCCTGCCGTCCGCGGGTGATGTACCAGCCGCTGACCGCCCGCTCGGAGGTGCCGGCCATCGGGTGCGACGCCCGCCCGGTTCGCCCGCGACTGTTCGAACGGTTGCTCGGCGTCTTCGCTCCGAAGTGTGGCGCGACGTGTGCTGAAGCCTGCACCCCGGACGGCTGCCAACCGCTCGCCCCGCTCCCCGCGGCCGTGTGGACGAGTCCCAACCCCGGCACGACCCCGACGACGACCTGGAACCAACAGACCTCGCCGCCGGTGGTGCCGAACGCCATGCCCGGCACACTCGTCCCGCCGATGAGCACCACGCCGATCTACGGGCCGACCCCGACCGGCACGAAGATGAACGGCAAGCCGATTCAACTCTCGCCGGCCCAGCCGTTCACCAACCCGTGACGGGTCAGTCGGGCACGACGGCGATCAGTTCGATCTCGATCAGCCAGTCGGGCACCACGAGGGCGGCGACGCCGACGAGCGAGCTGGCCGGCGGGTGAGCGGCGTTCAGGTGCTTCGCCCGCACCTCTCGCACCACCGGCACGTGTTCCGGCTTCAGGTCCACCACGAAGTACGTCACCTTCACCACGTGGCCGAACGTCGCCCCGGCGGCGGTCAGGGCGGTGCCCAAGTTCTGGAATGTCCGCTCCACCTGAGCGCGGAAGTCGCCCTTGCCGACGACCTGCCCGGTGGCGTCCACGCTCACCTGACCGGACACGTACACCGTCCGCCCGCCGCCGGCGACAGCCACATGACTGAACCCGGCCGCCGGGTTCAACTCCGGCGGGTTGATGAACT
>JANNDF010000207.1:0-4772 GCA_031387445.1 Planctomycetia bacterium | reverse complement strand
ATCGGGTCGAGTGTTTCGCCGCGGATTCGGGCGATCATCTTCACGGCGTTGTCGAGCACCGTGAGGTTGCGCAGGCCGAGGAAGTCCATCTTGAGCATGCCGACTTTTTCGAGGACGCCCATCTCCCACTGCGTCGTCACGACCACGTCGTTGGCGTCCTTATCGTCGCTCTCCTTGTCGCCCTTGCGTTTGGCCCGTTGCACCGGCACGTAATCGCTGATCGGCCCATCCGAAATCACCACCCCGGCGGCGTGCGTGCCGACGTTGCGGTTCATCCCCTCCAGCTTCAGCGCCACGTCGATCCAGTGCCGCGCCACCGGGTTGGTGTCGTACTCGCGGCGGAACTCCGGCACCCCCATCGCGTCTTTCAGTTCCAGCGCGATGGCCCCCTTCATGGGCACCAGCTTGCACATGTAGTTGACCCGCTCGAGGGGGATGTTCAGCACCCGCCCCACGTCCTTCAGCGCCGCCTTCGCCGCCAGCGTGCCGAACGTGCCGATCTGCGCCACGCTGGCGTGCCCGTACTTCTCCTTCACGTATTGAATCACTTCCTCGCGCCGGTCTTGATCGAAGTCGATATCGATGTCCGGCGGCTCCTTTCGGCTCTTGTCGAGGAAGCGCTCGAAGAGCAAGTCGTATTCGAGCGGGCAGACGTGGCTGATGTAAAGGGTGTACGCCACGATCGCGCCGACGCCCGACCCCCGTGCGGTGCTACGGATGCCACGGTCCCGCGCATACCGCACGAAGTCCCACACGATGAGGAAGTACGCCGAGTAGCCCATGTGCGCGATCACGTCGAGTTCGATCTCCATGCGGTCGAACACCGCCTTCGCCGGGGTGTCGCCGTACCGCTCGTTGATCCCTTGCAGCACCAGTTCGCGGAGGTACTCGTCGGCGGTCAAATTCCGCGGACTCTGGAACACCGGGAAGTTGCGACCGAACGACAGTTGGATGTCCACGCTGTCGGCAATCTGCTGGGTGCGGGCGACAGCGTCGGCGAAGTCGGGGAACAGCTTGTACATGTCCTGCGGGCTGCGGACGTAGTACGGGTTGGGCATCTTCTCTTCGGGGTACGTCTTCTTCCGCGGGTCGTGCAGCCGCTTGGTGTTGATGCAGAAGTAGATGTCGTGCGCGATGGCGTCGGACGCGCACAGGTAGTGGGCGTCGGCGGTGGCCACGAGGGGCACGCCGATCTTCTCGGCGATGTCTGCCGCGACGGGGGTACACTGGTCTTGTAGGCTCAGTCCGTTGTTCTGGATCTCGATGTAGAAGTTGTTCTTGAAGGTTTTGGCGAAGTACTTGGCCAGCTTCTCGGCCTCCGGAATGCGATCCGCCAGGATGTGCTGGTTGAACTGCCCGGCCAGGCACCCGCTCAGGCAGATCAGCCCTTCGCTGTGCTTCTCCAGCACCTCGCGGTCGATCCGCGGCTTGTAGTAGAAGCCTTCCAGGAAGGCGATGCTGCTCAGCTTGATGAGGTTGTAGAAGCCGGTGCGGTTCTTCGCCAGCAGCGTCAGGTGCGTACTCGCCTCGCCGCTGCCGCCGCCGGTCTTCGTCTTCTCCGAGCGGTGATTCGGCGCGAGGTACGCCTCGTACCCGATGATGGGGTTGATCCCGCCCTTCTTGCACGCCTCGTAGAACTCAATCGCCCCGTACAGGTTGCCGTGGTCGGTAATCGCCACCGCGTTCATGCCCAGTTTCTTCGTCTGCTCCACCAACTGCGGGATGCGGTTGAACCCGTCGAGCAGGCTGTAGTGCGTGTGCAAATGCAGGTGGGCGAACTTGGCGGCATCGGCCATCGGCGGGGGTCCGATAGTGAACAAGTGGACAAGTATGAGGTGAGGATAGCAAAGCGGGGGAACGGCGCGAAGGGGAATGGGAGGATGCCAACCACCGGCGATGACGAGTTCTGCATTCCCCCTTGCATCCCACCCTCATTGCCGAAACAATTTCCTCAGCCGCCGGCGTTCGCTTCTCCCCGCTTGGGCTTGATATGCGGTTCGCACTCCCCGCGATGCTGTTGTGTACCGCGTTTGCCACCGCCGCCGACCCGTGGGCACTTCAGCCGGTGAAGCGGCCCGACCCGCCGAAGCGAGACGCCGCAGGTGCGAAGTGGGCCAAGACGCCGATTGACGCATTCGTCTGGGCGAAGCTGGCCGAGAAGAAGCTCACCCCGAACGGCCCGGCCGACCCGCGGTCGCTCCTCCGCCGCGTTCACTTCGACCTGACCGGCTTGCCGCCGTCGCCCGAACAGCTTGAGGCCTTCGCCAAGAACCCGAGCGACGACGCCTACTCCAAGATCGTGGACGAGTTGCTGGCCAGCCCGCACTACGGCGAGCGCTGGGCACGCCACTGGCTCGACGTGGCCCGGTACGGCGAGAGTGACGGGTTCGAGCGGAACGCCCCGCGGCCGACCGCCTGGCACTACCGCGACTGGATCATCAAGGCGCTGAACGCCGACATGCCGTTCGATCAGTTCGCCAAACGGCAACTGGCCGGCGACGTGCTCGACCCGGACGGCGACGGGGTGAAGGCGACCGGTTTCCTCGTGGCGGGCATTCACAACACCGTTCTCGGCTCGAACAAGGTCGCCAACCTGACCGCCCGGCAAGACGAACTCGAAGACGTGATCGCCACCGTCGGGCAGACCTTCATCGGGCTGACGGTGCAGTGCGCCCGCTGCCACGACCACAAATTCGACCCGGTCGATCAGGGCGATTACTACCGGCTGGTGGCGACGCTCGGCGGGGTAACGCACGGCGAGCGAACCGCCACGAACGCCACCGCCGCGGCCGCACGGGGCAAGCTGACCGCCGACCGGGATGCCGTGTCGAAGAAGTTGGCGACCCTGGAATTGCAGGTCCGCGAACGTGTCAAGCCGGACGGCAAGAAGGCGACGGCCGTACCACCGCTCGCCCGCTGGTCGTTCGAAAAGGACGCGACGGATTCCGTGGGCACGCTGCACGGCGAGCTGAAGGGCGGGGCGAAGGTGGCGAACGGACGGCTGGTGCTCGACGGCAAGGCGGCGTTCGTGCAGACCGCCCCGCTGGTCGCCGACCTGACTGAAAAGACGCTCGAAGTGTGGGCGGTGCTGCCCGATCTGACCACCCGCGGGGGCGGACTGCTCACCGTTGAAGCGGCGGGTGGGGGCACGTTCGACAGCATCGTGTTCGGCGAACGGCAAACGAAACGCTGGGTGGTCGGCAGCGAGGGCTTCCGCCGCACGAAAGACCTGACCATTGCCGACGAGACGGTGAGCGACCGCCCGGTGCATGTGGCAGCGGTGTACGGGAAGGACGGCGGCATCACGCTCTACCGCGACGGGGAGTTGCTGGACGGGACGTACACGCCGAACGGAGTCGGGTTGCAAACGTACCCGGCGAAGACGGCCCGAGTGCTGCTCGGCCTGCGGCACACCGGCGGAGGGATGGCGTACTTCCGCGGGGAGATCGAGGAGGCCCGGCTGTATGACAAGGCGTTGTCAGCGGCGGAGGTGAAGGCGAGCACGGCGGCCGGGCCGGATGCGGTGGGTGTGACCGCCGAGGCGATGCTGGCCGCGATGACCGCCGCCGAGCGAGCCGATCACGCGAAGTGGGTGAAAGAGCGGGCGGACGTGGACGCGAAGTTGAAGGCGGTGCCAGCACCGGAGAAGGTGTTCGCCACGGTGAGCACGGCCGTGCCGGTCACGCACATCCTGCACCGTGGGAGCGTGGAGAAGCCGAAGAAGGAAGTGAAACCCGGTGCGGTGGCGAGCGTGCCGGGGGAGAGCGACTTCGACCTGACCGCGAAGGCGACCGACGGCGACCGCCGCAAGAAGCTGGCCGAGTGGGTCGCGCGTGCGGATAACCCGCTGTTCACCCGCGTGATCGTCAACCGCCTGTGGCACCACCACTTCGGCGTCGGCATCGTCGAGACACCGAGCGACTTCGGGGCGAACGGCGGCAAGCCGAGTCATCCTGAGTTGCTCGACTGGCTAGCGGCGGAGTTGGTGGCACCGACTGCATCTGGAACCGCCGGCGCCAGCCGGCTGGGTGGATCGACCAGCACCCTGCCGGCTGACGCCGGAGGTTCCAGTCAAAAACGACCGGCACCCTGGTCCCTCAAACACCTTCACCGCCTCATCGTGCTTTCCGCCGCGTACCGCCAGTCGTCGGCAGCGAACCCCGCCGCGGCGAAACTCGACGCCGACAACCGCCTGTTGTGGCGGAAGTCGCCCACGCGACTGGAAGCGGAGGCGGTGCGCGACGCCATCCTCGCGGTCAGTGGTGATCTCGACCGCACCGTCGGCGGGCCGCCGTTCCACGACGTGAAGACCTACGAGAACAACGGCACTACCTACTACCAGCCGCTCGACGCGCTCCCGGCGACTGCCAACCGCCGCACGGTCTATCGGTTCAGCCCCCGTGGGGAGCGGAACGCCGTGCTGGAAACGTTCGACTGCCCCGACCCGTCCGCCCAGACGCCCCGCCGCCAGACGACGACGACCCCCCTGCAATCGCTGGCCCTGTGGAACGACGCCTTCGTGCTGCGGAGTGCGGAGAAGTTCGCCGAGCGAGTGACAACGGACTGTCAGCGGGGGAGTGTGGAAGAGAAGGTGAAGTGGGCGTATCGGCTTGCGATTGGGCGCGATCCGACTGCCGACGAGGCGAAACCGGCCGCGGCGCTGGTGGAGAAGCACGGGCTGAAGGCGCTCGGCCGGGTGTTGTTCAACTGCTCCGAATTTGTGGTTCTTGAGTAGGTGCCGCCTGCCGGGCGGCACTGTCTCACGAGTGCCG
>JANNDF010000054.1:0-7505 GCA_031387445.1 Planctomycetia bacterium | reverse complement strand
TCTTATCGTGCCTTTCTTCTGCGTTTATCGTGCGGCTCGTCTTTGTCTTGATTGGAGCGTTCTATGAACCGGCGCGACTTTCTCTTTCACTCCGGCGGCGGGCTGGGCGGCATCGCGCTCGCCTCGCTCCTCGGCGCCGATGCACTCCTCGCGGACGCGCCGAAGCGCGCCGACGGCGGGTTGCACCACAAGCCGAAGGCGAAGCGGGTGGTGCAACTGTTCATGGCCGGCGGGGCGAGTCACGTCGATCTCTTCGACTTCAAGCCCGACCTCATCAAACACCACGGCAAGGAGGCCGACTTCGGCGAGAAGGTGGAGGCGTTTCAGAACGGCCTCGGCCCGTGGCTCAAGCCGCTGTGGGAGTTCAAGAAGTACGGCAAGTGCGGGAAGGAGTTGAGTGAGGTGGTCGCCCCGCTCGGCGACGTCGTCGATGATATGGCGTTCGTTCACAACATGGTCGGCAAGACGGGCGTTCACTCGCAGGGCACGCTGCTGCAAACCACCGGCTTCAACCGCCCCGGCTTCCCCGGCATGGGATCGTGGGTGAGTTACGGCCTGGGCACGGCGAACGAGAACCTGCCGTCGTTCGTGGTGCTGCCCGACCACCGCGGGCTGCCGAGCAACGGCACGAAGAACTGGGACGCGGCGTTCCTGCCCGGCCAGCACCAGGGCAGCGCCATCTTCCCCGGCAGCAAGACGCCGATTCAGGACTTGTTCCCGGACGAGAGCGCGAAGTACGTCACGAAAGCGTCCGACAAGGCGACCGGCGATCTACTAGCCGCACTCAACCGCGAACACGCCACCGGCCGCGGCGACGAGCGGCTCGACGCCCGCATCCGCAGCTACGAGCTGGCCGCCAAGATGCAGCTCGCCGCCCCGGACGCACTCGACATCAGCAAGGAGACGAAGGAGACGCTGAAGCTGTACGGCCTCGACCACGGCAAGGGCAGCTTCGACAAGGAGATCAACGCGGTGGAAGAGACGGACCACTTCGGCCGCAAGTGCCTGGTCGCCCGCCGGATGCTCGAACGCGGGGTGCGGTTCGTGCAGGTCTGGAGCGGGAACGACAACGGCTTCCCGCGGCGGAACTGGGACAGCCACGAGGACGTGAAGCGCGACCACGGCCCGCTGGCGAGCGGCATGGCCCGCGGGGCGGCGGCGCTCATTCAGGACCTGAAGCGGTTGGGGTTACTGGAAGACACCATCGTGCTGTGGACGACCGAGTTCGGGCGGATGCCGAGCAGCCAGGGCGGGAAGGGCCGCGACCACAACCCGTACTGCTTCACCAACTGGCTGTGCGGCGGCGGGGTGAAGGGTGGGATCAGCGTGGGGCCGAGTGACGAGTGGGGGTACAAGCCGGCCGACCGCGACAACCCGACCGAGGTGTACGATCTGCACGCGACGATCCTGCACCTACTCGGCATCGACCACGAGAAGCTGACCGTGCGGCACAACGGCATCGACCGCCGGCTGACCGACGTTCACGGGCATGTGGTGAAGGAGTTGATTTCGTAGGGCGGGCCGCAGTCGAGCGGAGCGAGACAAGCCCCGCCAGCCCCAAAGCGAAATGTTCAAACAACGCCGGGCTCCCGAATCGTCTTCAACAGTTCCTTAAGCGGTTTCCAGCGGGCAAGCCACTCGTCGCGATCGGGCACCGGGGGTTCGGGAACCCCGATCGCCTGAGCGAGTGCCGACTGCCACGAGCCCAGGAATCTGACGAAACCATACGCCTCCTCGAAGTTGCACCCGAACTCGCCATAGTAGTGCCCCGTTACCTGCCTCGGACAAGCCGAAATCAGGATTAGTTGGCACAATGACGCTCGCGCCAGCCGGTCACCGACCTCAATGACCCATTCGCGGGCGACTTCTGAGCGGGCAACACCGCGCCCTCGAGCCTTTGCCGTCTGAATGAGATCCCTGAGCGGACGAGGGAGTTGACCCGACATCAGGGGATCGATCTGTTCGTCGTTTGCCATGCACCTTACCTCCGCTGCCAACTTTTGAAGTGGCGGGAAAGAAATCCGTCGAACACGGGCACAGGTTGATCGAACCCACGAGGTTCAATCCACGAAGGCAAACTCGTTCAGGTTCAGGATCGCCCGGCACGCGCTCGCCAGCCCGTGGTCCGTCGCGTGCCTCGCCAGCAATTCCGCTTCCTTCGCGGTCGCCTCGCGGCCAATCGCCAGCCGAAACGCTACCGCCACCCGGCCTGCGTCGTCCGCCGCCAACTTCTGCACCCGTTCGGCGAAGTGCTTCGCCATCGTCAGCGTCAGCCTGTTGTTCAGCAGGGCCAGTGCCTGCTGCGGGGTGATGGTCTGGTTCCGCTTGTCCACCGCCAGGCTCGGGTCGGCGCAGTCGAGCGCCGCCAGGAACGGCTGCTGCTGCGACCGCACCACGAATCGGTACACCGCCCGCCGGTGCGTCTTTGCGTCGTCGGGGTCGGACAGGTGATACTGGTAGTGCGGCGAGTGCTCCGGCTTCTCGACGACGAAGTCCTGGAAACTCGGCCCGCCCATCTTCAAATCCAACTTGCCCGCCATCAGCAGGATCGAATCCCGCACCGACTCGGCCTCCAGCTTCCGCCGGTTCTGCCGCCACAGGTAGCGGTTGTCGGCGTCGGCCTTCTCGTTCGCCGCGTCGGGCGTGCTCGCCCGCTTGTAGGCGTCGCTCATCACAATCAACTTGTGCAACTTCTTCATCGACCCGCCGCCGTCGCGGAACTCAGCCGCCAGCCAGTCGAGCAACTCCGGGTGCGTCGGCTTCTCGCCCATCCGTCCGAAGTCGTTCGGCGTGTCCACCAGTCCGCGGCCGAAGTGGAACTGCCACACACGGTTCACGATGCTCCGCCACACGAGCGGGTTGTTCGTGTCGGTCAGCCACTTGGCCAGCGCTGCCCTGCGCTCCCCTTCCGGTGCCGTGGGCGAAACGTCGAACTTCACCGGAATCGCGGAGAGGGCTTCGGGGGCCACCGCTTTGCCCGGCTTGGTCACGTCGCCGCGGGGCAGAATGTGAATCGGCCGAGGCTTCCCACCGCTCGCCCCGGTGCCGACGAAGTTGCCGCTCCCGTTGTGGACCCCGCCGGCGTACACTTTGCCGGCCGGCGGGGGCAACCTGCCGAGCAAGTATGTCGTCAGCTTCAAATCTTCCGCCATCAGCCGCCGCCGCGATGACGCCTCTGCGCCGAGTGCCACGTCGGACAACTCCTGCGCGTCGTGGGCCAACCGCTTCAGCTCGTCGGGAGTCGCCACCGCACGCGGGAAGATGCCGTCGGTCAGGTTCGACTTCTGCCACCGCGGGGCAGCTTCGATGCTGTCGAGGGCCGACACCGCCGACACCGCCACGTTTTTCCCACCGGCGTCGATCACCACCACCTCGGCCAGTGCGAAAATGTAGTCGTTCTGCCGCGGGGCCAGCTTGGTCGCCGTCACCCTCACGTATCGGGCGGTGTGCCCCCTCGCCGGCACGTCGATTGCCCCGAGGCCGGGGAGCGACTGGTCGGAGGTCGTGTGATCGAGCAGCGTCACCGTCTTCTTGAAATCGGCGTCGTCGCTCGCTTCCACCTTATACCGCACGGGGAAACCGAACCCGGCCCCGATGCCGGCGAAGTCGTCCCAACAAGGGTGCAGGGTGACGGCGGTGAGTTCCACCGCCTTGCCGAGATCCACTTGTACCCATTTGCTCGCGTCCTGCTTCACGCTCAGGGCCGAGTGGTAGCCGTACTCCGGCTTCACCGCCGGCGGCTTGCGGGCGGCGGTCAGTTTGGCCTCGGCGTCGGCGAGCGACTTCCCGCCTTTTGTGCGGGCGGTGGCTTCGAACGCGGCGAGCTTCGCTTCGAGCGCCGTGCGCTTCGCCTGCAACTCGGCCCGCTTCGCCGTCACCTTCGGGTCGGCGTCGTACACGCGGTCGGCGCGGTCGATGGCCGCGAACACCGCTTGCAGGCCGAAATACTCCCGCTGACTGATCGGGTCGAACTTGTGGTCGTGGCACTGGGCGCAGTGGGCCGTGAGGCTGAGGAACGTGCCGACGGTGTTGCTCACGAAGTCGTCGCGGTCCAGGTGGCGGGCCACCTTGCCGTCGATCTTCGATTCCGGCAACTCGGCGTGGCCGATGAAATCCCACGGACCCGCCGCCAGGAAGCCGAGTGCGGTCATGCCGTCTTCGGTGCCGGGGAAGAGCACGTCGCCTGCGATCTGCTCCTGCACGAACCGGGCGTAAGGCTTGTCGGCGTTGAAAGCCCGGATGACGTAGTCGCGGTACGGCCAGGCGTTCGGCCGCGGCTGGTCCTTGTCGTAGCCGTGCGTCTCGCCGTAATGCACCACGTCGAGCCAGTGGCGTGCCCACCGCTCGCCGTAGCGGGGTGAAGCGAGCAGTTCGTCCACCAGTTTCTCGTAGGCGTCGGCGCGGGTGTCCTTCTCAAACGCGGCGATCTGCTCCGGCGTCGGCGGCAGGCCGGTCAAGTCGAAGTACAGACGGCGGATGAGGGTGCGGCGGTCGGCGAGCGGGGCGGGAGTGAGACCCTTCGCCTTCAGCGTGAGGTTGATGAAGGAGTCGATCGCGGTCGGCGTTGCCTCGCGGTTAACCTTGAGGGGTTGGAACGACCACCAGTCGGCCGGGTCGGGTCGCAGCCGGATCGGGTCGGTGCCCCACTTCGCCCCGCCGTCGAACCACGCTTTCAGCACCGCCTTCTCGTCGGCGGTCAGCGGCTTCTTCGGCGGCATCTCGTCGCCGCTCACACGCTTCCACACGTCGGCCGGGCTCACCGCGGCTTTCTTGGTGATGTCCAGATCGCCCTTGAGTTCGTCCCCGCTGTGGCAACTGGCGCACCGCTTCACCAGCAGCGGGGCGACCGCCGTGTCGAAGTCGGGCGGGGCGGCGACCGCGATGGAAGCGAACAGGAGGGCGAACAGGGCACGGGGCATGGGTTACTCCGCCTCCTTGGCGATCTTCTTGTAAATCCCGATCGCCATCTTGAACGTCTTCTCGGCGTCCTTCCGCTCGTTCGCAGCGATGTCCTTCTCCCGCACCCTCCACAACTGCTCGATCACCCCGACGCACCACTTCGCACTCTCCTCCGACGCGCGGATCGGCTTGCCGTCCACGCTCACGAACACCGGGTTCGTGTGCATCTGCGGGAACGTCCGCAGGGCCACCCACGCACTCTTCTGCACCGTCACGTCGAACGTCACGTCGTGCGGCTTCTGGTCGGCCGGCACCTCCTTCTTGTCTACCACCCGGCCGTTCACGATCAGTTCCACCGTCCGCGTCTTGCCCGGCGCTTGCCGCCCGCCGTTCGCCGTGCCGAGCGGCATGGTCGGGTCGAACGTCACCTTCGCCGTCAGCGGCAGCTTGTCGCCCGCCTTCGCCTTCACCGTGTCGCCGAGCGTGCCGCCACCCAGTTTCAGGTCGAAGCAGTGTGCGTACCCGTCGGACACATACGACCGCCCGTCGGCGATGCCCTTGCAGAACTTGGCGTAGTCGAGGATGTCCACCTTGCCCAACTGCACGTACACGCGGCCCTGCCCCACGCGGCTGCCAGTGATGCACGGGAAGTCGGTCTCGCCGCTCACCTTCAGCGGGAAGCCGCAGTTCAGCAAATGATACCAGCAGTTCCACTCGGGCACGCGGTCGGTGTCCATCGCACTGATGAAGTCGCACACCCCCATCGCCGTCGTCACGCACACCTCTTGGGCGCCGATGCCGTCCATCTGCGGGATGTTCAGGTTCGGCAGTTTCGTCAACTGACGATCCACGCCCTTCCGCAGTTCCACCTCCGTCACCTTGCCATCCGCGTCGGCATCCAGTTTGTCGAACGGCTCCGGCAGCGGCCACGCACCGGCGGTGGCGTCGTCCTTCGCGATGTGCCCTTTTCCGCCCTGATCGAGCTTCACGAACAGCCGGCGGGTGCTGGCCTCGGCGTTCACCCCCAGCCCGTTCGCCGAGTGCGCGTAACCCGTGACGGCCCCTTGTTTCTTCGCCCAGGTCATGAGCGGGGTCGTCCACGTCGGCCAGCCCTTCGTCTTCGTGCCGTCCGATCCGGGGTACGTCTGGTCTCGCAAATTCAGCAGGTTCACATGCCCGAGTGCCTGCGAGCCGAACCCGCTCACCTCCACGTCGTACTTGAGGATTGTCATCGCCTCGCTCTTCTCCCACGGCTTGCTGTCGAAGAACTTCCGCTGGAAGTCGTAGCACGGCCCCCACGTCAGGCAGCAGCCGACGTTCAGTCCCTCCCCCTTCACGTGCAGGTACATGTCCTCGGGCATGATGCCTTCGGTCGGAGAGGTGTAGTGGGCACACCCGGCCGCGTGGATGTGGTGGTCGCCGCTATAGAAGCCGTAGTCGGCCGGGTTCACCCACCGCTGGAGTTTGAACTCCAGCGGTTTGTCCTTCGTCACGGTGACCTTCTGCGTGACCAGTCGGTACTCCGGCCCCCGACCGTACTCCACCACGAACTCGCCCGGTGGGAGCAGCACCGTGCCCCCGTCCGCCCGGTACACCTGCTTCTGGAAGAAGAGATCGGGCCGCAGCCGCTTCGCCTGCGGCGGGTAGACGTGCCCGGCGGGGTCGGTGAACGTGAACCGGCCGACCGTCGGCTTGCCGTCCTGGTCCAGCACCTGCAACTTCACCGGGATGGCCGGCTTCACGTCGAACACGATAGACGTCTCAGCCCGGAATCCCAGGTCCTGCGTGCCCTGCCCCACGTCGAACCCGACGGTCAGTTCTCGCTTGCCCGACTCGCCGGAGTAGAGCAACAGAATGGCGTACTCGGCCTTCAGCCCGCTCAGGTTCTCTTTCATCGGCGGGGCGGTGAACAGTTCCAGTTGAGCGAACCGTTTGACCGCGTTCGGGTCGGCCTTCGGGTCTTTCTCATTCCGCCCCTGCCCGCCGTAAACGATCCCCGACTGCGGGCTGGTCACGTTCAGCCGCTTCTTCACGCTCGACTCGTTCACCACCTTCACCAGCACGGGCGTCCACCCGGCTTGTTGCAGCGACGGCACCAGCGGCCCCTCGGCCACCTTCACCCGCGCCTCAGGATTGATGTTCACCACGAACGTCACGCGGTCGTCGAGCACCTTCTGCACCTGTTTGCCGTCCTGCTTCTCGATGGCGTTGCGGAGGGCGGTGTCCGTCTCCTTGGGTAACGAAGCGGACAGGAACTCCAGCACTTTCAGCACCCGGTCGGCGTTCCCGGCGAGCGGCTGGCCTTCTTCATCAACGACCGGCGGTTTGTCGGCGGCGGGTACGAACGTAGCGAACGCGAGGAGTGCGGCGAGGGGCAAGAGGGGGCGCATCGGGCTGGCTCCGTGCGGGGAGAGGTGCCGCAGATTATCGCCGACCGGCGGGCGAAAGGAAATCCACTCGCGCAGATTAGAGTCGCTGCACGATAGCCGGTTTGGCGCTACGCTATGGGGATGAGCCACACCACCCGTCTGCGTCGGTCGCCGGGCACGTTCCGGCAACTCACCGGCATCACCCCGGCCGTGTTCGACCAACTGCTGGCCGAACTG
>JANNDF010000015.1:0-1130 GCA_031387445.1 Planctomycetia bacterium | reverse complement strand
GGCGCGACTCGCCGACAGTCGCGGCCCGCCCCGCGGGCGGTTTGGAAGACCGCCCGCGGAGCGGGCAGCGACTTTCCGGCCCACCACCCGCGACACCCACTCGAGAACCGCTCTAGCCCGACGCGCGAGCTGAGGGGCCAGTTCCGTGGCTGACAGGTGGAGCACGACACACGTGGTTGGGCCTGGTTTGCTCCCTGACTTTCGCAGACGTGACTCGCCCCTCGCTCGCGCGTCGGGCTAACAAGTCGAAGCTGGGGGGTGAAGGGGGCTTTCGCGCCCCCTGGCAAGCTGGCGAGGCAGATTCCTTCACGCGGCCGGCACAAGCCTGCCGATCTACACAGGCGGGGGAATCCGCACAGTCCGGACGATTGAGGTGGTTGTATGCGCTCCCACTTGCTCGCCGTCGCCGTCGCCACCTGTGCCGTCGGGTCGGCGTCCGCTGCCGACCCCCGCCCGCTGTACGCCCCGCCGTCGTCCGCCGCCCAGAAGTCGCCCACCCAGGCGACCACCAAACAGCCGACGGTCATGGATTTTGTGGCCGAGGCCCACCGCGACACCGTGTCCGCGGTGATGAAGGCGTCCACCCTGTCGGCGAAGTCCGCGGAGGAAGAATTCGTCGCGCACCCGGCGGTGTACGACTGGCTGCTCGACCACCCGGACCGCACGGCCCTCGGCTGGCAGCGGATGAAGATCCCGTGCGTGGACATCCTCGACCTGGGCAAGGGGCAGTTCCACTGGGCCGACGAGAACGGGAGCGAGCTGAACTGGCAGAAGGTGGGCGACATCCCGAACGGGCGGATCTGGTACGCCACCGGCAAGGTGAAGGCGGCCACCCTGCTGCCGATGATCCCGGTGAAGGCGGTGGCGGTGCTGCAAGCCCCGCGGGGTACCCCGGACAAGAACGGGTACTGCACGTTCAAGCCCGTGGTGAACGTGTACTTGCAGTGCGACAGCAAGCTGGCGAACGCCGCCCTGCGGATGGCCGGGCCGACCGCCCCGAAGATGGCTGAGGAGGGCGCCGAGCAGTTGCTGTACTTCTTCAGCGGGGTGGGCAAGTACCTGGAGAAGAACCCCGACCAGGTGGAAAGCGTCCTCGCCCCGGCGAAGACGAAAGCGAAGAAGTAGCCATC
>JANNDF010000005.1:0-2517 GCA_031387445.1 Planctomycetia bacterium | reverse complement strand
GCCCGAATCAGGGGGCTGACGCCCCACGCTCACCTAGAACTTTCGAACCACCGCCACCGCCACTTGTCCCATTTCGGTCAAGCTGATCTTCACCGCCGCCGGTTTCGTCACCGCCCGGCTGCCCACCTGGACGGATACCGGGCAGTCGGCCGCCACTTTCGGGCAATTGATGGTGCCCGGCAGTTGTCCGCCATGCAGGGCGAGCACGCTGGCGGCCAGTTCCACCAGCCCCGACGCCGCACCGGTGTTCCCGACGTTCGCCTTGTACGCCACCACCGGCACGTCGCCGAGCGCCGCCCGGATGCCACGAGCCTCCCACGCATCCGTCCCAACGATCCCGCCGGCGGAGGCGTTCACATGGTCCACGTCGCCGGGTGAGATGCCGGCGTCCCGCAGGGCGTTTCCGATCACCTTGGCCAGGATGTCGCCCGACTTCGACTTGTCGTACCCGCTGGCGAACCCGACCAGTTCGGCATACACCTTCGCCCCGCGGGCGGTCGCACTGTCCAGCGATTCCAGGCCGAAGACGGCAGCCGCCTCGCCGATGGCGGAGCCGTCGCGGTCGGCATCGAACGGGCGGACGGCCTGTTCTGGGGTGGCGTCGTGCGTGCGGGTGAGCGGCGCAAAGCTGTTGTACCGGCTCTGGCTGAGCGGGTTGACGCGGCTGTCGCACCCGCCGACGAGGAAGTAGTCGGCGGCGTTGCGGCCGAGCAGGCGGAAGGCTTCACCCAGCGCCAGCAGGCCGGCCGTCTCCACCGCGGTGATGGTGTTGTTCGGCCCCTGCGCGTTGTAGTTGATGCTGACGTGACACGCCGGCATGTTCGGCAAATACTTGAGCATCCAGAGCGGGGGCACCGCCGCCAGCCCGACCGCCCCCCACTTGCTCAAGTCCACTTCGGGCGGGTCGCCGTCGCAGCTCAGGATCCCGCCGCGGGCCAGGTCTTCCGGCTCGCTCGCCCCCATCAGACAGCCGAACTCGATACCGAACCGCTCCGGCTTCACCTGCTCCGGGGTTGGCCCGCCGTCGGCCATTGCCAACTGCGCCGCGGCCACACCCAGTTGAATGGGCCGGGCCATGCGGGCGATGGACTTGCGGGCCTCTTTCATGCTCGCCGGGATGATCTTGCGGCCGTCGAACCCGGTGATGACGCCGGCGATCTTGCACTTGAGTGCGGCCGGGTCGAAGTGGGTGATCGGCTTCAGCCCGCAGGTGCCGGCGTGCAGGGCGGCCATGAACGCGGTGGGGTCCAGGCCGATGGGGGTGAGAACGCCCAGCCCGGTGAACACCGCCCGTCTCTTGCTGCTGGTCATGGCTGGTCGGGGGGCGGGGGGGCGGGGGGCAGTTGGGGGGCGGATTTCGCGGCGGCCAGTCGGGCCATGCCGAGCAGGTGTTGCATCTCGCCGGTGAACACGAAGTTGTCGTCGCCGAACGCCTGCTGCGCTCTGTTCCGGTCCAGGTGGGCGAAGAAGATGTCCACCTCGCACACCGGGTCGGTGCCGCAGGCGGCGGTGCCGCGGACGACCGCCCCCTCGTCCCGCAGGTCGATCACCGTGACGGTGTAGGTGAGCGTCTCGCCGGCCATCACTTCGCGGTGGAACTTGGCGGTCGGGATTTTCGCCAGCACCACCTTCTCGCGGAACTGGTTCACTTCGCCGACCAGAATACCGCCGGTCTGGGCCAGCCCCTCGACGATCAGGCTGGCGGGCATGACCGGGAAGCCGGGGAAGTGCTCGGCGAAGTGGTCCTCGGCGTGGCTCAGGCATTTGGTGGCGACCGCCGACCTGCCCGGCTCGAACGCGGTGAACCGATCGATCCAGATCCAGCGCATGAAACGCACCCTACGAGCCGCGACCGCGAGGGGGCGGGTGATTTGGAACCGCCCGCGTGAGCGGGCTGGGTGCCTCACCCGGCCGCCTGACGGCGGCGGTTCCAGAACCGCTCCCTCGCGGTCGCGGCTCATCGTTCGGTCACTTCGGCAGCTTGGAGTGTACGAACTTGGTGATCAGATCGACGGTGAACAGGTCGCCGATCTTCTCGAACTGCGGGTTCTTCTCGTACGCGGCGATGTCGGCGAACGGCATCTTGGCCCGCAGCTCGGCCAGCCCGCCGGGCGTCACCAGCCCGTTCTGCACGAATTTCGGGTCGCCCTGGAAGATGCTCTCCGGGAACAGCTCGTTGCGGTCGATCTTGGGCAGCCCGAACTCCCGCTCGAGGCGGAACATGATGTCCAGGAAGTCGATGCTCTCGGCGTTCAGGTCGCCGACCAGCCGCGCCTGGGGCGTGACCGCGTCGTCGTCCGCGCCGAGCGACTCGGTCAGGATGGTCTTCACCTTCTCGAACACTTCGTCCTGGGTCATGGGCCGGTCCTCGGGGCCGTCGTGTGATTCAAGTCGGGGCACCCCCTGTGGGTGCCCCGCCCACATTGGCACCCCCAAGGGGTGCCCCACCGGGTAGTTAAGCCAAGCTCGCGCCGAGGCGCAGCCCCCCGGCCACGGGGAGCACCAGGCCGGGGTTGT
>JANNDF010001143.1:0-2548 GCA_031387445.1 Planctomycetia bacterium | reverse complement strand
CAACCACCCCCGGCATGACTGCCGGGGTTCACCAGTGATTCGCCGCAGGTCGGCGGACATTCTTTCAGCACAAGTCCGGGTGGGCCGCGGCCAGCACCCGCTTCCGCTCGGCCGTGCCCAGCGCCCGCACCACCCCGCCGTACTCCGACCCGGCCAGGTCGATGAACTCCGGCTTCGCCAGCAGCACGCCGGCGGCGTCGGCCAGCACCGCCACCACCGGCCGCGTGGTCGCCCGCACGTTCACCCGTCCGGTGTGCGTGCTCACCACCACTGCCGTCCGCCCGTCGGTCAACTCCACCACCGTGCCGACCGGGTGGAACGACAGCCGCACCAGCAGTTCGCCCATGTCGCCATCGAGCCGGCCGTTCTCCGCTTCGAGCAGCGTGTCGGTGAGGGCGGTTCGCGTGTCGTGGGCGGGCCGGTGCGGGCGGTCGGTGCCCAGGCCGGCGTACACGTCGGCGGTCGCCAGCAAGCGGGCGAGTGAATCGATCTCGTCGCCCTTCAGCCCGACCGGGTAGCCGGTGCCGTCGAGCCGCTCGTGGTGGGCGGCGACGGCGTTGGCGATGTTGCCCACTTCCGGCAGCACCTCGCGGAGCAGGGCGGCCCCGGCCCTCGGGTGAGATTCCACCATCCGCCGGTCGGCGTCGTCGAACGCCATCGGCTTACTCAGCGTGGCCGCCGGCACCGTCAGCATCCCCACGTCCATCAGCAGTGCGGCGACCACCGCGGGCACCTGCTGGCTCGTCCACTCGAAATCGTGCGGCACCATGCGGGCGACCACCTGGGCGGTGGTGAGGGCGTGCGCCGCCACGAACCGCGCCACCGGCTCGGCGGGGGCGTTCACGAACCGCAGCGGCACGCCCTGCCGGGCTTCGGCGATCAGTTCTTCGGCAATCCCGCTGAACGACGCGATCGACACCAGCCGGCGGGCCTGGATGTCGCACAGCAACCGGGCCAGGCGTTCGACGCGGCCCCACTCGCGACGGCGGAGTTCGAGCGTCCGCCCGCTGATCGCTAGCCGGTCGTGGATGGCCGTCAACATCGCTTCCAACCCGTCACACGCCCGCAGTTGCTGCTCGGCCGACGCGGACATGGCCGCCGCCACGCGAAGCGTCGATTCGGTGGCCGCAACGGTGAAGCGGTGGTAATCGACCAGCGGATCGGGGTCGGTGGCGGTGTGCGTGTTGGTCAGGCGGACGAAGAACACGTCGTCGGTGATCTCGCGCTGCTTGCTCACCAACTCGCGGGCGGATTCGAGCAGCCGCTTCGCCCGGCCGATGATCTGAGTCGGCCCGACGGTCGCCACGTCGCCGCTCTTCACGCCGGCAATCTGGCGCAACGCCGACGACACCCACGCCGGCTGCAGCGCGTTGCGGGCGATCCGCTCAACGACGGCCGACGGATCGACGCCTGGCCCGCCAACGAGCGGGGGCGTCTTCTCCAGCCGTTCGCGGAACGCGGTGATGCGGGTCAACAGCGATTTCGTGTCGCTCATTTCGGATCCCCCCGGACCGAACCGGCGATGGCGCGGCGTGTCGTGTTCGTATCATCGGCCTCCGCGGTGGTAGACTTGAGCGGCTGTGCGGGGTGAAGTGGGGGAATATGCCGCCGCGGTGGGGGAATGAGTCAAGTTGGGGGTTAAGGGATGCTCCGATTCGCCTTCAAACCGCGGCACCCGGTCACGCGGGTGGCCTTCACCGCCGACGGCAGCGAGATCGTCACCGCCCAGCCGTTCACCGGAATCGCCGTGCGGGATCGGCTCACGGGCGTGGCGCGGGTGATAGTTGCGGCGACGAATGCCACCAAGTATCTGGCGCTGGTGGCGGAACCGGACACCTGCCTGATCGCCGCACACACCGAGCGGGGCGCGATTCTGCATGACCCTCACTCGAACCGGCCGGTCGCCCCCGGTGTGCATCCGGAAGTCCCAATTTCGACCGAGCGATTCCGAATGCAGTGGTCTGACACGGGAGTCAATCTCCGCCGGCTGTTGTCCCACCGCGCGTACTTCGACGAGACACCGGGAGGAGCGCGGGTGGCGATGTCGGTATTGCCCCGCGCGACTCTCTTCGTTTCAGCCGGCGGACAGCCGTACCTGAAGTGCCCCCGCACCGCATACACTCTTGTGAAACTCTCCAGCCCGGTGAGGCTACAACACCTCGTCTCCGGCCGTGTGGTCCTTGCTTTTTCGCCCGACGGGAACAAACTTGCGCTCGGTGACGGCCACTCGATTCGAGTCTTCGACTATACCGCTCGAACTGCACGATTCTGCGAGTCCGACGCCCAGCGACCGATCATGTCACCGCTTTTCACCCTCGAACGTCCCGACCCGACCACGCACGGCACGTTCGCCGACAAGCAGGCCGAGCACTGGCTGCCGCCGGTGGCGTTCGACCACACCGGGCGGAGCATGTTCACGCTGGGCTTGCGGAACCGCGTACAACGCATCGACCTGGCCACCGGCGGGGTGATGGACGAATGGGGCTGGCGGTGCGAGCCGATCCGCAGTCTGGCCGTGTCGCCCGACGACCTGACCGCCGCCGCCGGC
>JANNDF010001095.1:0-4033 GCA_031387445.1 Planctomycetia bacterium | reverse complement strand
GCCGGCTGATTCGACCGAACCACATAGACACACGAGAGGAATCAGCCGGCTCACGCCGGCCGCTCGCCAGAACGACCATGCACACCGAATCCGAACAACTCCTGATTGCCGCAGCCATCGACGGCGGACTGACGCCCGCCGAGGCGAAGGCGTTCGACCGCCTGTTGGCGTCTAACCCGGAGGCCGGGCGGTTGGTCCGCCGGCTGAAGGCGAACGCCGCCCGCCTCGCCGCCCTGCCGAAGCGTCGTGCCCCGCACGCCCTGGCCGCGAAGGTGATGGCCCGCGTGCGGCCGATCACGCCCGCCCGCAAGCCGGTCTCGGTCCGCCGCTCGCTCCTCCCGCTCGCCATCGCCGCTTCGCTGTTCGTCACCGTCACGGCCGGCTCGTTCGTGTTCTTCAACGGGAACACCGCCAGCAACGAGCAAGCCCAGCAGAATCAACTGCCGCCGTCGGGCGTCGGGGCGGTGCCGGCCGACGTGCTGACCGTCGAGCCGGTGGCGTTCTCCAAAGCCGGTGCGGGCGAAGACGGGGTGAGCAAGCCGGCGGCCGACGACGGCGCGTTCGCCAAAATGCCGCCGACTGCACCCCCGACCACCGTCGTCGTTCAAGCCCCCAAGTCGCACACCCCGGAAGAGATCAAGCTGCTCGCCTCCGCCCTGATGATCGAGTCGAAGCCGCTCAAGCAGATCGAGCCGACCCTGCCCCTGCTCTTCCCCGCGCTGGAGTTGGACCAGGAAGACCCGCAGGCCCGGTTGAAGAAGGAGTTGGCCAAGGACGGCGGGTTCCGCCTCAACCTGTTCAGCAAGAACACGGTGGCGGCGGTCGAGCAGGTGCAAGCCGCCGCGAAGAGCGTGGGCGTTCACGTGTTCGTCGAGGGGAACACGGCCGAGCGGATCAAGAAGCCGATGGCCCTGCCCTACGCGGTGTACGTCGAGAACCTGACCGCCGACGAACTGGCCGCCCTGTTCGCCGCACTCAGCAAGCAGGTGCACACGCAGTCGCGTCCGGAAACGATCCTCGGTTCGGCCCACTTCATCCCGGCCGACGCGAACGAGCAGAAAGACCTGAAGGAACTGCTCGGCCTCGACTGGCCGCTGGCGAAGGCCGCCAAACCGGCGGACGGGAAGGCGGTGAGCGAGGGCACGCTGAAAGAGGTGGTGGCGAGCGTGAAGAAGCCGGGCGACAAGGCGGCGGTGGTGGTGACATACGCCGCCCGCCTGAACGCCGGCAAGTCGTCGGAAGTGAAGCAGTTTACCGACAAGCGGGGCGAGCGGAAGCCCGGCACCGTCCCGCTGCTGATCGTGATCCGCCCGCAGGGGTGAAGTGCTCTGCTCGCTCTGCGAGCGGGTTCAGCAAGACCGCTCGCGGAGCGAGCAGAGCACTTTCGGCCAGTAACCCCCGCGTAACAACCGCCCCATCTCGGCCCGGTCTGCAATCGCAGACCGGGCCGTTCTCGTTTACTGTGTAGCTGTCTTCTGCTCGCTCGGAGGCTCTCTCATGCGTCGCGCCCTCCTCCCGCTGCTCGTGCTGGCGGCCGTCGCCCCGGCCGGGTTCGCCCGCGGCCTGCTCGTGCCCGAAGACGTGAAAGTTCCCCCGCTGGCGATGGTGCATCACAAAGTGATCGTCGCCATCGAGGACCAAGTCGCCGTCACCACGGTGGAACAGGCGTTCCGCAACCACACCGACCGCGACCTGGAAGCGACCTACCTGTTCCCCGTGCCGAAGGGCGCGAGCGTGAACAAGTTCACCATGTGGATCGACGGCAAGGAGACGAACGGCGAGTTGCTCGACAGCAAGAAGGCGGCCGACGTGTACACCACCATCGTTCGCCGCACGCAAGACCCGGCCCTGCTGGAATACCTGGGTAACGGGCTGATGCGGATGCGGGTGTTCCCGGTGCCGCCGACGAAGAACGGCAAGTACGGCGACGTGAAGGTGAAGCTGAGCTACACGGCCGTCGCCCCGAAGGACGGGAACGCGGTCGAGTTCGTCTACCCGCTCAAGACCGACGGCAAGGGTGCCCGCGTGCTGGAAGAGTTCTCGGTCAAGCTGAGCATCAAGTCGAGCACGCCGATTCAGAGCATCTACAGCCCGACGCACGCCATCGAGACGAAGCGCATTTCGGACAAGCACGCCGAGGTCGAGTTCTCCAAGAACCAGGCCACGCTGGATAAAGACTTCCAACTCTTCTACGGCACCAGCACGAGCGAGATCGGCCTGACCCCGGTGCTATACCGCCCGGTGGGCAGCGAGGACGGCTTCTTCATGCTGCTCGTCTCCCCGCAGGTGGAATCGCTGAAGACCAAGCGCACCCCGCGGGACGTGGTCCTCGTACTCGACACCTCCGGCAGCATGTCGGACGTGAAGATGTCGCAGGCGAAACAGGCCGTGCGGAAGTGCCTGAGTTCACTGGACTCGAAAGACCGCTTCGCCCTGCTCGCGTTCAGCACTGGGGTGAACCCGTACTCGGACAAGCTCGAAGAGGCCAGCAGCGACCAGATCGAGAAGGCGACCAACTGGGTGGACAAGTTACGGGCAGGCGGCGGCACCGCCATCAACGCCGCGCTCGATGCCGCCCTCGACCTGCGCAGCAAGGACGCGAACCGCAGCTTCAACGTGACGTTCTTCACCGACGGCCAGCCGACCGTGGGCGAGACCAATCCGGCGAAGATCGTGACGGCGGTGGCCGCCAAGAACACGGCGAACACCCGCATCTTCACCTTCGGCGTGGGCGACGACGTGAACGCCGCCATGCTGGATCAGATCGCCGATGGCACGCGGGCGGTCGCCACCTACGTGCGGCCGGCGGAGGACATCGAGACGAAAGCCGCCGCCCTGTACGCCAAGATCAGCCACCCGGTGATGACCGACGTGAAGCTGAGCGGCATCACCGTGAAGCTGAGCGAGTTGTACGCCCCGCAACTGCCCGACCTGTTCCACGGCTCGCAACTGGTGGTGTTCGGGCGGTTCAGCGGGAGCGGGCACGCGGCCATCAAGCTGAGCGGCAAACTCGGCGGGGAAGACAAGGAGTTCGTGTACGAGGTGGACTTTCCGACCAAGACGGACAACAGCCGCGAGTTCGTGGAGAACCTGTGGGCGCGGCGCAAGGTCGGCTTCCTACTCGACCAGATCCGCGTGAACGGCGAGCAGAAAGAGTTGGTGGAAGAGGTGACGACGATGGCCAAGAAGTACGGCATCGCCACCCCGTACACGAGCTACCTGGTGGTGCCGGACGCGGTCATTCCGGTGGCCCAGGGCAGCCCGAAGCAGTGGAAGGAGCAGGGCGGCGGGTTCGGTGGTGGCGCTCCCGGCGGGCCGGGCGTTCCCCCGCCGGGGCTGGCCGGGCCGGGCGGCGGTGGTGGGGCACCCCCGATGAAAGTGGACGAGTACGCCAAGAAGCTGGCCGAAGCGAAGGGTGACGGCAAGCCGGGCGACGGGTTGGCCGCCACTCGCGGCGGGGTGCAGGACAAGTTGCTCGAAGACGAGTTGAAGAAGATGGACCCGAAAGACCGGGCGAAGGGGCTGGCCAAAGCGCTGGAGGACGCCCAGAAGAGCACCCAGAACCTGAAGGACGCCGACAGGAACTACAAGGGCGGCAAGCTGCTGGACAACCAGCGGGGGCGGCTGGGGGTCGATCTGGCCCAGGCGTCGAATGACCTGCGGCAGCAGGAGCGGCTGACCATGTCCGCCAACCGCCAGGTGCAGGGCCGCAACTGCGTGGAGATCGGCGGGGTGTGGATCGACGACAAGTACGACGCCAAGACGAAGACGCTGACGGTGAAAGCCCAGAGCGACGCCTACTTCGCCCTGCTGGCCAAGAAGCCGGAGCTGAAGGACGTGTTCCTGCTCGGCAACCACACGGTGTGGATCGCCCCGAGCGGGGTGGCGCTCATCATCGACTGCAACAGCGGCCAGGAGAAGATGGACGACAAGGAGATCGAGGCGCTGTTCGCCAAGAAGTGATTCAACCCGATCTTCGCCGCGAGCCGTGCGAGCGCCAGCGATGGCATTCGCACGGCTCGCGGCGTTGACG
>JANNDF010001058.1:0-1818 GCA_031387445.1 Planctomycetia bacterium | reverse complement strand
CCGCAATCCTGCCGCTTCGGCCCGCAGGTTCTGCGTCGTCTGCAGCACCTTTTGCATCGTCTCCTTGTCCGGGCTGCCGTTCACCTTCAGCCGCAGCCGCCCCTGTGCGTCGATCACCACCAGGTTCGGCTCCTTCGCGGTCATCCCGAACTTGTCCTTCATGGTGGTGCCGAAGTCGAGCCACACGGCGGTGTCGGCGGCGTCCTTCTTCAGTCCGCCGCGGATCAGCCCCTGGATCGCACCCGGCACCTTGCCGCAGCACGCCACCGGCACCACCGCCACGTCGGGCGATTGCTTCCCCTTCTCCACACCCGGCAGCGGATCGACTGCCGCGGAGCGGGCCTCTTTCGGCGTTTTGCCTTCGGCCGACGGGTGGAACATCACGAACAGTTTGCTTCCCAACTCCCGGCTGGCGTCGATCCCGTCGCGGTCGCCGTACACCAGGATGAGCACCTTCCCTTTGTGGTCGGCCACGCTGTTCGCCTTCTCGAACTGATCTTCGAGGGTCAGGTCGTTCACCTTCGGCGGGTCGGCGGCGAACCCGATTCCGGTGAGGAGCAGCACGGTCGTCAGGCTGAGACTTCGGGTCATGCCAGTCCGCGCCGGCGGCGCGCCTCGGAGGAAACCAGTTTTGCGACAGCGACCGCCAGGAACACGGCGGTGAACCCGGCCACCACCGACACGCTCGGCAGCGACGCGAACAGATCCCGCCCCTGCCACGTCACGCCGTCCAGCCCGCGCATCGCCCAGGTGGTCGGCAGGCTGAGCGACACGTCGCGTGCCCAACCCGGCAGCACGAAGGAGGGCAGCCACAGCCCGCCCAGCATACTCACGCCCAAGATGACGAGGATGCACACGCTGCGGGCGCGGGCCTCGGTGCCGCCGATGGCGGCGACGAGCAAACCGGTGGCGGCGGCGAGCACGCTCGCGGCGATGGCGAGTAGCAGGAAGCCGATCACGCTGCCCGAGATGTTCACCCCGAACACGAAGTGCCCGAAGGCGAACGTGGTGAGCACCATGCAGAAGGCGATGCCGGCGGTGGAGAGTGCCTTGCCGAGCAGGACGCACCAGAGCGGCACCGGGGCGGCCCGCATCCGGCTCCACACGCTCCGCTGGCGATCCCGCAGCAGCAGCAGCCCGCTCTCCATGCCCCAGAAGAGCAGGTATTGCAGGGTCATGCCGTTGAAGCTGTGCGAGTACGAGTTGAACCCGGCGTGGTCGGTCGCCTCGGTCGTCTGCACGTCGAACGGCATGGCCATCGCCGATTCTCCGACCACCGGGCCGAGCCGCTCCTTCGCCAGCTTCCGCATGACGGCTTCGCTGACCAACCCTTCCGCCCACTGAGCTTCGCTCACGCAGAGCGGGTTGTGTAGCACTTGCACCTTCGGCTTGTCACCATCCGCGCCGAACTTCCACGTGGCCAGCTTCTCGAAGTCGGCGGGGAATACGACCGCGACACCGGGCCGGCGGTCGGCCAATCGAGAGGCGATCTCGTCTCGCGAAACGATCTCCGCTTCCACCCGCGAGCTGGCGATTAAATCTTCGGCCACGGCTTTGGTGAACGCCCCGTCGCCCTCGACGACGACGACGAGCGGCAGCTTCACGCCGCCGGGTGTGTCGGCGGGGCGGGCGAAGATGAGGCCGAACGTGGACGCGAGCACGATGGGCACGACGAACCCGAGAATCGCCGCCCGCTTGTCGGCGAGGAACAGGCTCCAGTCCTTCACCGCCAGCGTGAAAATCAGGCTCAGTCGCTGTCGCATGGGGTACATCTCGTAGCCGCGACCCGCAGGGGAGCGCGTGGGAGGTGTGCCGCGC
>JANNDF010001052.1:0-7689 GCA_031387445.1 Planctomycetia bacterium | reverse complement strand
TGGTGACGGGGTACTGCACGACGTGTTCCCCGCTCAATAGTCCCCGCCCGGGATCAGCCCGTCGTCGCGGCCGCCGAGGGCGTCGAGCGTCCGCCCGCTGACCGACGGGCGGATGGCTTGCACGTGCCCGTCGCAGAAGGCGAAGTTGGTGACGCCGCCGTCGTGCAGGCTGCCGAACTTCCACCCGCTCTCGCTCGGGTGGCGGGCGAGCGGGAAGGCCGACCCGATCGCCCGCGTGCTTCCCTGGTAGTGTTGGCCGTTGTAGATGGAGTTGTCGGACCCGCCGGCGGCGGTCAGTTGGCTGGAGTCCTTGTCCGTCACCACCGCCGAGCCGCTCGTGTTGGTCAGCGCCCCGACCCCTTCGGTGCCGCGGGGGACGTGCTTCTCGCCGATCAGGATGGTGCTGCTGGTGCCGTCGCGGATGTCGGCCAGTCGCACCCCGTTCCCCCGCTCGAACGGCCCGCTCGAACACGACGACACCCGCGACACCCACAACGACGGCGCCGGCTCGGACAGGTCGTACGCGCCGAACTGCTGGACTGTGGCGGCCGTCGGCCCGTACCCGTACCCGACGTACCGCAGCACCTGCCAGGCGTTCCCCTGGCTCGGCCACGCCCCGCGGCGGATCAGGTGCTCGGCGAACCGGCTGTCGTCGTCCACCCGCCCCAGGCAGCCGCGGGTGCCGAGCGAGGCGGCGTAGTCGCCCAACGCCCCGCTCCAGTGCCCGTACCGCGGGCCGCCGCTGCCGGTCCCCCACTCGGAGTTGTCCTGGATGTCGCCGTTGGTGGACACCGCGGCCGACTTCGCCGACCGGCGGGTCGGGCAGAAGTAGATCTTCACCGGCGTCTGGCGGGCGGTCGGCGTCTGCTCGCCGTAGGAGGCGTCCAGGTTCCAGTGCCGGTACAGGTTGCCCTCTTCCAGGTCGGGCAGGATGAGCACCGCCCAACTCGCCCCGTAGCTGTGCGCCCGCACCGGCGGCAGTTGCCCGTCGGACGTGACCGAGGCGTAGTTGTGGACCGCCAGCGCGATCTGCTTCAGGTTGTTCTGGCAGCTCATGCGGCTGGCCGCCTCGCGGGCCTTCTGCACCGCCGGCAGCAAGAGGCCGATGAGCGTGGCGATGATGGCGATGACCACCAGCAGTTCAATCAGTGTGAATCCGCGGCGACGGTTCATTTGCCAACTCCTGGCGGGCGTGTGTACGGGCGGAACGGCACCATCAGTTTGACCGGATCGCCGGTGCCGCCGAACGCGGCCGCCGGCAGTTCGAGCGACCCGTTCCCGCCGGCGTCGATGGGCGGCGGCTCGAAGTAGAGCGTCTGGAAGGAGGACGTGCCGGACGGGATCGTCTGCGGCTTGGTCGGCGGTCCGCCGTCGGGCGGGGCGTCGAAGGTTTTGATGCGCACGGGCGTGTCGGTGGCGGTGCGCAGGACGGCCGGGTTGATGTCGGTCCAGCCGACGAACACCGGTGGCCGCGGGGCGCCGTCGTTCGACACTTCCACCACGATCTGGAACACGTCGGGCACGGTCACGCGGGTGGCCTTCTTCCCTTTCGCCCCAGGAATGGTCACCGTCACCGCTTGCTGGCGGACTTCCACCACCCGCACCCGCACGCCGTCCTTGAACCAGTCGGCCTTGGTCGCGTCGATCTCCTTCCCGCCGTCGCGCTGCACGCCGTCGTTGCCGAGGGCGATGGCCTCGTTCGCGTTGTACCCGCGGGCCGGCCACCACCCTTCGCCCAACGCCCACGGCAGGAGCAGGCACAACAGCAGCGACCCGCCGGCCGCACCCAGTGCGATCCACGCGAACAGTTTCCGCCGGTCGGCCGCCAGGAAACTCCACCCGGCGATGCCGGCGGCCACCACCGCCAGCCCCAACCAGACCAGACGGCCGAAATCGGGGATCATCCACACCACCAGCCCGGCCAGTGCCACCGCCGCGGCGATCATCGCCGGCAGGCGGGCCGGGTCGCTCAAGTCATCCGGGTCCACCTCGTCGGCGGGCACTGGTTTGGCGTCGGGCAGCGTTTCGGCGGCAGGCGGTTCGACCGGCGGTGGGGGCGTTCGCCGCGGCGAGGTGTCCTCGGCGAACACGGCGGGCACCACGTTCGACGATCCGAACCCACCCGAGGATCCGGACGCACTGGCGGCGGCCGTCGCCGGCTCTTCGGTCGGGATGACAGTGAACTCGGACCCGCATGACGGACACTTGGCCGTGGTGCCGATGTCTTCTTCGCTGGTGCGGACCCGGCCGCGCGAGCAATACGGGCAGACGGAAACGACGGGCATGATCGCTCCGGCAACGCGGGCTGTGATGCATGGACTACTTGCATCGTAACGTCGTTGGCGCGATTCCAGACGCGCCGGATGAGAAGATTCTCAGGTCGGCGGAGATCTGCCGGGGAATCGGACACGCCAACACCTGCCCGCACCTTTCGGTTTTCCTCCTTGAGCATTCCGCCCGGTCGCCGAAAATGAACCGCGTCATGCCAGCCCGCACCGTCAGCCTGTTCGCCCTGCTCGTCTGCGTCGTCGCGGCCGTGGGGCAGCCGTCCGGCACCCGCCTGCGTGGGGAGGCCGAGAGCGGGCGGACCCGCAAGCGGTTGACCGAGGCCCAGCAGAAGCTGGCCGACGGCAAGCCGGTGGCGGACGAACTGCAGGACATCCTGGATCAGTCCGGGAACGATCTGGTGCTGGTGAAGGACAGTCAGTACCAGCCCGCCCGCCGACTGGTCCAGCAGTACCTGGCCAGCCTGCCGGACAAACCGCTGGAGACGTTCCGCGACCGCATCGACGAGCCGGCCCGCAAGCTGCTCGACGCCGGTAAGAAGAAGCGCGACCCGCAGCCGCTCCGTGAACTGACCGACCGCTACTTCGTCAGCCGGCCGGCCGAGGAGGGGTTGCTGCTGCTCGGCGAACTGCTCTTCGAACGGGGCGATTTCGTGGCGGCGGAGCGGGCGTGGCGGTCGCTACTTCCCGCCGGCGGTGACGGCACTTTGACCTACCCCAAACCGAAGACCGACCCGGCGGTGGTGAAGGCCAAGCTCATACTGGTGAAGGTAGTGGGTGGAGACCGCGACGGGGCGACGGCCGAGGTGGAACAGTTCCGCAAGGATCACCCCAAGGCGACCGGACAACTGGGTGGCACGAACGGGGTGTATGCCGACACGCTGGCGAAGTTGCTCGCCGCCCCGCCGGCCCTGGCTCCGGCTACCGGCGGGTGGACCGGGTTCGCCGGCGGGTCGTCCCGCGACGGCCGCCCCGGCACCCTGCTGCCGAGGTTCCTGGCCGGCGAACGGCCCCGCCGTGCGGCCATCCCCCGCGACCCGACCGACAAAGAGCGACTCTCGCCGGCGGCGACATCCGCCGCCAAGGCGCTCGTGTTTCACCCGGTCATCCTGAACGGCTCGGTGTACATCGCCGACGCCGGCCGGGTGATTCAGTTCGACCTGACGACCGGCACCGCCCGCGTCGCCTTCCACGCCGCCGCCCTCGACCTCGACCTTGACCCGGCCGACCTCGCCGTGCCGTGCCAGCAGGACGCCGACTTCACGCTGTCCGTGGCCGACGGCAAGCTGTTCGCCCGCTTCGGCAAGACGGCCCTGCCCACCGGCAACGAAACCGGCCGGCCGACCCGCACCCTCATCGCCTGCCTGGAACCGAAGCCCGAAGCCGCGAAACTGCCGGCGAGTGAATCGACCCTCACCGCCAAGTGGCAGGCCGCCCCGCCGGTGGCGAAGGACGTGTACGCCGGGTGGGAAGGTGCCCCGCTGGTGACCGACGGGCGGGTGTACGCCGGCTTCGTGCGGGTGGAGAACAACCGGCTGCTGCACGCCGTCGCCTGTTACCCGCTGGCCGGCGGCGAGCCGATCTGGGTGGCCGACGTGTTCGACACCGACCCGCGACCGGCCGCCGCCCCGCGGCACCGGCACGAGGTGCTGACGCTTGCCGGCGGCAACGTGGTGTGGTGCTCGCACGCCGGGCTGACGGTGGCAGTGAGTGCGGTCACCGGCAAACCGGCGTGGGCGTTCCGCAACCCGCCGGCCGACCGCCCGCCTGTGGTGAGTACCCGCGACCTGTGCCCGCCGGTGTACCACGACGGGCGGGTGTTCATCGCCCCGGCCGACGGCGAGAAGGTGTACGCTCTCGACGCGGTGTCCGGTCGCCGGCTGTGGACGATGCCCGAGCAGGAGCCGATCTACGTCGATCAGTTGATCGGCGTCACCCGCGGCAGGCTCATCGTCACCACTCGTGTGACACGCACCGGGGCGGCCTCGCGCCAGGACGGCGGCGTCCGCGGGTTCGACGTGGCCACCGGACTCGACAAGGGGCCGACCGGCTGGCAGAACCACGAGGACGCACAGTTGAGCGGCCTCGGCCGCGGGGTGGTGGCCGACAACCTGATCTTCTGGCCGACCCCCGCCGGCACGAAAGTGCTCGACCCGACGACCGGCCGGCAGGCCCGCTACACGAACACGAAACTGCCCGGCAACGTGGCCGTGGCCGACGGGTTCATCGTGGTCGCCACCGCCACCGAAGTGTGGTGGTACCAGTTCGACGGCGACGCGATGGTGATCCCGCCGCGGAGCGGCTACCCGCTGGTCGGGGTGAAAGACTCGCCCGCGTTCGACCCGAAGACGACGGTGGACACCGCCGACCATGTGATTGACGCGATTCACGCTCCGAGTCTGCCCACCCCGGCCGAAGTGAAAAGGGCAGTGAGCCTGCCGTTGGCGAAACCGCTGTCGCCGATCCACCCGCCGCCAGACGCCCCGCTGGTGCTGTGCGACGGCAAGAAACTGTTCGCCCACGCCGCCGACAGTGGGAAACAGCTGTGGGAGACGAAGCTCGGCACGCCCGCCCTGTTCGACCGCGTGGCCTTCACCACCACCGGGCAGGTGCTGGCGCTGGGCGAGACGGGCGTGATCGCGGCCGACGTGAAGTCGGGCAAGATCGCGTGGGAGTATCACCTGCCCGAAGCCGACCCGACCCCGCGATTGAGTGCGTTCACGTTCACTGGCAACCGGCTGGTGGCGAAGGTCGGTGATCACGGGCTGATCGCGCTCCACCTGGGCAACGGCGAAGTGGCGTGGACCCGCTCCGCCGCCGACCAGAAGGAGACGTATCCCTACGCCAGCACCACCGGCCCGAAGTTCGGCCCGTACATCGGGACCGTGGGCGACCGTGTGTACGCGCAGCGGGACGGCGACTGCTGGGAACTGGACGCCGCGACGGGTGACCGTTGGCACGAGTACGGCACCAGCCTTCAGGGCTGGCCGGCCCCGCCGGTCAGCCACACTCGGGCGATGATCCTCCCGGCCGCGGACGGCAGGTTGGTGGTCGCTGACGGCGGCCGAACCGCCGAGTTTTTCGCGCCGCGGGGTGGTGAAGCCGGCCGCACGTCTACCCCGCCCGTGGCGCGGATGTTCGGCCCGGACATGTTCGTGGTGGTGTCGAAAAACATCGGCGACGAAGTGTATCGCCCGTTCCACGACCAGCGGCCCGTTCCCCGCCTGTTGCCAATTGGCGTGGACCTCTCGTCGGCCGACGCCGACGACGGGCGCGTTTACCTACCGGCGGATGGAAAGGTGTTCGCGCTGAACCGCGAGACTCTGAAGGAGTCGTGGCGTTCGACGTTGCCCGAACTGCCTGAAGGGGTGCGGTGGAAGGTACGAGTCGGGAAGACGACGCTGATCGTGTGCCCGATCGAAGCGGTAAGGGAAGAGTCGTGGGGCACCGGACCATCGGTGCGGAGTGTGGCGTACCACCCGACCACGCTGCGACTGCTCGGCACCGTCGGCGGGCTGTTCGACGCCGCCACGCGGTTCGTCTTCCCGGTCCTCATTCTCGACCCGACCACCGGCAAACAACTGCAACGCCTCGACGTGCCCACGTTCGGTCCGACGGTGACGGTCATACCGCGAACCGATGGCCTGCTCGTGGCCAGCGTGGGGCAAGCGGTGTGGCTGGGGAAAAAGTAGGCCGTTACTTCTTCTCTGCCTTCGGCGGTTCGACTCGCAACTTCCGCTCTTTCTGACGCAACTGTTGGATTTCTTCAACTCGCTCACGAGCCTCGATCAGCCCTGTCCGGCACTCTTCCATTCTTCGGGCGAACACGGCGATTTGCTTGCGCTCTTGCTCCGTGCCCCCACCGACTGAGTTGAGGTACTGCGAATAGGTTTTCTTCTGCTCCTCGAAGAATTTGATGCCTCCCAGACGCTCGGCCATGCGGTCACGCAGCGCGGCTTCGGAAGCGGCCAATTCTGCGTCCCGCTCGGAGACCGGCCAAGCGAACACGACAGCCGGGTCGGTGGTCAGTGCGACCGCGAGCATGAGACCGGGCAACATGGCGACGCACCGTGTGAGTGTAGTTGAGCGTACCGCAGGTTTCGTCCTTTCGCCACCCCGCCACACGCCTTCTCGGTGCGTACAGTAACCGCTCACCATTGATCCCCACGGGACGCTGCCGTGTCCGACTTGAACCCGATCATCCTGGACGACGACGAGGTGCAGACCGCCGAGAAGCTGCGGTTCGCGTGCCAGCGGCTCTTGAGCGAGTGCGGCAAGGTGATCGTCGGCCAGGGCGAGGTGTTGGAGCAACTGCTGCTGGCGGTGCTGGCCCGCGGGCACAGCCTGCTGGTCGGCGTGCCGGGGCTGGCAAAGACGCTCATGGTCCGCACGCTCGCGGACGGCATGAGCCTGAGCTTCAACCGGGTGCAGTTCACCCCCGACCTGATGCCGACCGACATCACCGGCACGGAAATCCTGTACGACGACAAGGCGAGCGGTCAGCGGGGGTTCCGGTTCGTGCCGGGGCCGATCTTCGCCAACATCGTACTGGCCGACGAAATCAACCGCACCCCGCCGAAGACGCAGGCCGCACTGCTCGAAGCCATGCAAGAGCGGCAGGTGACGGTGGCCGGCACGCGGCACAAGTTGCCCGACCCGTTCTTCGTACTGGCCACCCAGAACCCCATCGAACAGGAAGGCACCTACCCGCTGCCGGAAGCCCAGCAAGACCGCTTCATGTTCAACATCCGGGTGAACTACCCGACCGAGGCGGACGAGTTCCGCATCATCGACAGCACGACGAGTTCCCACCGCCCACAGTTGGAACGGGTGATTACGGCGAACGAAATCCTGACCATGCAAGACCTGGTGCTGAAGGTGCCGGCGGCGCAGCACGTCATCCGGTACGCCGGCAAACTGGCCCGCATCACCCGGCCGAAGCCGAACCCCGGCGAGCCGGTGAACAAGGACGTGCCCGACTTCGTGAAGAAGTACGTGTCGTTCGGTGCCGGCCCGCGGGCCGGTCAGAGCCTGATCCTGGCGGCGAAGGCGCGGGCGATCCTGTACGGCCGCACGTATGTGGCCATCGACGACGTGCGGGCGGTCGCCCCGCCGGTGCTGCGGCACCGCATCATCACCAACTACCACGCCGAAGCCGAAGGCATCACCAGCGACGAGATCATTGCCCGGCTGCTGCCGCTGATTGCGAGGGACGGGGAGTGATCGGGGAACGAGCCGGAAGCGTGAGCGACGGATCCTGTTCTGCCGCTGATCCCGCGGGATGAGGTGTAGTGGGGGGGAACGAGAAGCGTGAGCGACGGATCCTGTTCTGCCGCTGATCCCGCGGGATGAGGTGTAGTGGGGGGGAACGAGAAGCGTGAGCGACGGATCCTGTTCTGCCGCT